>CALKKN010000130.1 GCA_937995275.1 uncultured Lysobacterales bacterium
GGCGGCATGCGCCAGCGGGTGATGATCGCCATCGCGCTGGCCTGCGACCCCAAGGTGCTGATCGCCGACGAGCCGACCACCGCGCTGGACGTCACCATCCAGGCGCAGATCATCGAGCTGGTGAAGAAGCTGCGCCAGGAACTGGGCATGGGGATCGTCTGGATCACCCACGACCTGGGCGTCGTCGCCGGCATCGCCGACCGGGTGATGGTAATGTATGGCGGATTGGTGGTCGAACATGCGCGGGTGGCCGAACTTTATAGCGCGCCGCGCCACCCCTATACCCGGGCGCTGCTCGAGACCCTGCCAAGCCTGGACAGCACCCGGACCGAACGGCTGCGCACGATCGGCGGCCAGCCGCCGCACATGATCGCGGCGCCCGCTTCCTGTCCCTTCGCGTCGCGCTGCGGCCATGTCCACGACCGCTGCCACGCCGAGAACCCACCGTTGGTGGCGGTGGCCGAGGGTCACGATGTCGCCTGCTGGTGGCGTCCGCCGGAAACCCCGGCAAACGTTTCAGCCGGTCAGGAGGTGGCGTCATGATGTCAGAAGCCGCCACCCTGGATCGGCAGGGCCAGGACGCCGAGGTGCTGTTGAGGGTCGAGAACCTCAGCAAGCATTTCCCGGTCTACAAGGGCATCATCCGCCGCCAGGTCGGGGTCATCCAGGCGGTCGACGGGATCAGCTTCGACATCCGCAAGGGCGAAACCCTGGGGCTGGTGGGCGAGAGCGGCTGCGGCAAATCCACGGCGGGCAGAACCATCCTGCGCCTCTACGACGCGACGGCCGGGCGCATCCTGTTCGGCGGCCAAGACATCGCCAAGCTGAGCGGTGAGGATCTGCGCCGGACCCGGCCGCGGATGCAGATGATCTTCCAGGACCCGCAAGCCTGCCTGAACCCGCGCATGACGGTGAGTTCCATCATCGCCGAGCCGCTGGACGAGCACCACGCCGCCAAGGGCCCGGCCAAGCAGCAACGGGTGCGCGAACTGCTGGACGCGGTGGGCATGAATCCGCGCTTCGCCAACCGCTATCCGCACGAGTTTTCGGGCGGCCAGCGCCAGCGCATCGGCATCGCCCGGGCACTGGCGCTGAACCCGGAATTCATCGTCTGCGACGAACCGATCGCGGCGCTGGATGTGTCGATTCAGGCGCAGGTGGTGAATCTGCTGGAGGATCTGCAGGCAAAGCTGGGGCTGACCTATCTGTTCATCAGCCACGACCTGTCGATGGTGCGCCATATCGCCGACCGGGTGGCGGTGATGTATCTGGGCAAGGTGGTCGAACTGGCGACGCGCGACGAGCTTTATGCCGACCCCAGGCACCCCTACACCAAGGCGCTGCTGTCGGCGGTGCCGATCCCGAACCCGGAGGTCGAGGCGCACCGCTCGCGCACGATCCTGACCGGCGACGTTCCCAGCCCGGCAAACCCGCCCACGGGGTGCCGGTTCTGTACCCGCTGCCCGGTGGCGGTGGAGAAATGCCATTCGGTCGAGCCCGAATGGCGGCAACTGAGCGGCGGGCGACATGTCGCCTGCCATCTGGTGGAGTGAACAGTAATGCCGGAAATATCGTCCGGAACAGGCATTACCGCAGTACCGGCGTTGGAAAGGTTCTTTCCGCGCCGCTGGTGCTGTGTAGTATTCCGGTACGGAACCCCCCTGCGAATCCTGGAATAATCCCAGGACCGCCGGATGGTTCAAAAAAACAGGGAGAAGAAAGATGCTAAAATCGAAGAAACTTCTTATGACGGTGGCGGGGGCCGCGCTGCTGGCAACGCCGGCACTGGCCGAGCGGGGCGCGGATGGCCAGCTCAACATCCTCTACTGGCAAGCGCCGTCGATCGCGAACCCGTATCTGTCGGGCGGCACCAAGGATATCGAAAGCGCGTCGCTGGTGCTCGAGCCGCTGGCCTATTACGACGAAAACGGCGCCATGGTGCCGGCGCTGGCCGCCGAGATTCCGACCATCGAGAACGGCGGCGTTTCGGCCGACCTGACCTCGATCACCTGGAAGCTGAAACCCGGTGTGGAGTGGTCCGACGGCAGTCCCTTCACATCGGCCGATGTGGTGTTCTCGGGCGACTACTGCATGCATCCCGAGGGCGGCTGCAACGCCAGCACCAACTTCACCGACGTGGCCTCGATCGAGGCGCTCGACGACCTGACGGTCAAGATCACTTTCGGCGTCGCCAAACCGTTCCCCTACGGCCCCTTCGTCGGCACCACCGTGCCGATCATCCAGAAGGCCCAGTTCGAGAACTGCATGGGCGCCAAGGCGCCTGAATGCACCGATGCGAACTTTGGACCCATTGGCACCGGCCCCTACAAGGTTACCGAGTTCAAGGCCAATGATGTGGTTCTCTATGACATGAACGAGAACTACCGCGAGGAGGGCAAGCCGCATTTCTCGAACATCCTGTTCAAGGGCGGTGGAGACGCTGCAAGCGCCGCGCGCTCGGTGCTGGAGACCGGCGAGTTCGACTATGCCTGGAACCTGCAGGTCGAGCCCGAAATCCTGACCCAGATGGTTGCGGCCGGCAAGGGCACCGTGGTCACAGCCTTCGGCACCTCGGTCGAGCGGCTGATGGTGCAATCCACCAACCCCGATGCGGCGCTGGGCGACGAGCGCGGCACCGTCAAGCATCCGCATCCTTTCCTGACCGACAAGGCCGTGCGCAAGGCGTTGAGCCTGGCCATCGACCGCCAGATCCTGGTCGATGCGGGATACGGCGCTGCCGGGCAGGTGACCTGCAACGTGTTGCCGGCGCCGGCGGTCTTTGCCTCGACCGCGAACGACTGGTGCAAGACCCAGGACATCGCCGGAGCGAACAAGCTGCTGGATGACGCGGGCTGGGTCCGCGGTTCGGACGGGGTCCGCGCCAAGGACGGGGTTCGTCTGTCGATCCTCTACCAGACCTCGACCAATGGCGTGCGCCAGGGCACACAGGCGCTGATCAAGCAGATGTGGGGCGAGATCGGCGTCGAGACCGAGCTGAAGAACATCTCGGCCTCGGTCTTCTTCGGCGGCGATCAGTCCAGCCCGGACACCTTCCAGAAGTTCTTCTCCGACATCGAGATGTACACCAACAACTTCGATGGCACCGACCCGGAGAAGTACATGGCGAGCTGGACCTGCAAGGAGATCCCGTCGCC
>CALKKN010000131.1 GCA_937995275.1 uncultured Lysobacterales bacterium
GGACACCACCGGCAGCATGTCGGGGCTGATCCAGACCGCCAAGGAAAAAATCTGGTCCATCGCCAGCACGATGGCCTCGGCGCAGCCGACGCCCGAGATTCGCGTCGGGCTGGTGGCCTTTCGGGACCGCGGGGACCAGTATGTCACCCGCGTCGTCGACCTGTCGCCGGACCTCGATTCCGTCTACGCGACGCTGATGGAATTCCAGGCCGGCGGCGGCGGCGACACGCCCGAGAGCGTCAACCGGGCGCTGCACGATGCCGTTCACCGGATGTCCTGGAGCAACGCAGGCCAGGCCTACCGGGTGATCTTCCTGGTCGGCGACGCGCCGCCGCACATGGACTACAACGAAGTGCAGTATCCGGAGATCGTGGCGACCGCGCGCGCGAGGGGCATCGTCGTGAACACGATCCAGTGCGGCCAGCAACCGTCCACGATTGAGCCCTGGAACGCCATTGCCAGTCTCGGCGACGGCGCCTTCCTGCAGGTCGAACAGGCCGGCGGCGCGGTGGCCTTCGAGTCGCCCTACGACGCCGAAATCGCAGCGCTGTCGGCCAGGCTGGATGCGACGCGGCTCTACTTCGGCAGCGTGGAGGAAAAGGCGCGGATGCGCGGCAAGATGGCGGCGACCGAAAAGCTGCAGGAGGGTGCGTCCACCGCGTCGCTGGCCCGGCGCGGCGTCTTTAATGCCGCGGAAGGCGGGCGTACGAACCTGCTGGGCGAGAAGGAACTGGTCAGCGCAGTCGCCAGCGGCGAGGTAGCGCTGGTCGAGCTCGACAAGGACGACCTGCCCGCGGCCCTGCAGCCGATGGCGCCGGCCGAGCAGGCGGAGCACGTCGCACGGCTGGCCGAGGAGCGCGAGGAACTTCAGCAACGGATCTCCGAGCTGGCCGACGACCGCAGCGCCTATCTCGCCAAGAAGGTCGAGGAAGCCGGCGGCCTGGGCGACTCGCTCGATCAGAAACTCTACGACGTGGTCAGCCGGCAGGCAGCAGAAGCCGGACTCGATTATGCGGAGGGTCCTGAATACTGAAGCGGCGGGACACGGCGAATTCGACGGGGCCTTCGCGGGCCCCGTTTCTTTTGCGCAGCCGGGCTCGCGGCGGCCAATCCCCAATCGCGGCTGAAGCCGCTCCCACAGAACACGCCCGCGGCAAGTTTGCAGTCCGAAAATCGCCCACAACCCGATGGCCGGCGGCGATATAATCCCCCGATGGGAAATCGCTTATCGAAAATCTACACCCGCACCGGCGACAAGGGCACGACCGGGCTCGGCGACGGCTCGCGCGTGGACAAGGACAGCCTGCGCGTCGAGGCCTACGGCACGGTCGACGAGTTGAACAGCGCGGTCGGCCTGGTGCTCTGCTCCGACCTGCCGGACGCCGTGCGCGACTGCCTGACCCGCATCCAGCACGAGTTGTTCGACCTCGGCGGCGAACTCTGCATGCCGGGTGTAACGCTGATCCCCGAAAATTACGTCGATGGCCTCGAACGGGACCTGGACGGCTTCAACGAGGACCTCCCGCCATTGAAGGATTTCATCCTGCCCGGCGGCTCGGAATCGGCGGCCCGCTGCCACCTGGCCCGCACCACCGCGCGGCGCGCCGAGCGCCGGGTGGTCAGCCTGGCGCACAACGAAGTGGTCAACGAGGCCACGATACGCTACCTGAACCGCCTCTCCGACCTGCTGTTCGTGATCGCCCGCGTGCTCGCGCGGCGCGAGGGCGGCAGCGAAGTCCTCTGGGTCCACGGCGATCAGCGCCAGTAACGTCCAACTTGCGGGACAGTTGCAGGAGCGGCTTCAGCCGCGATGTCGGAATACCAGCCTCCAGGCAATGCCCTTCGCTGGCGCCTCGCCCTCACTCCAACATCAGCATAAGGCGCATGTTGAGGGCGCTGCTGGTGCCCTCGACGCCATCCAGCACGTTCCAGATGTAGCGGTAATTGGCATTCACCCCCAAAAACGGTGTCGCCCACCAGGTCAGGCCCAGCGAAGCGATGTCCATCTCGCCGCCCCGGACCGGGCCGTCGTCGAGATCGATGGTCGACCAGCGCGCGCTCAGTTCCCAGGCGCCCTTGCCGTTCTGGTAGACGGTGCGCGAGACGGGAACACCGCCGAACGTGCCGCTCTTCGGGTTGTAGGCGCGCATCTCGCCGGTCAGGATCCACGCCGCCGCCAGCCAGTAACCGTCGAAGCTGGGATTGCCGAGGGCGGGGTTGTCGACATCGGTGCGCGTGTACTCCGAGGCTACCCACCAGGGGCCTCGCCGCCAGGACAGCTCGGCGTTCCAGGTTTGCAGATCGTCTGCCGGCAACATGCCGGTCGCTGTACCGAAACCGGTATCGACGTAGAGGGGCGCCTGGTTGAATTCCGGCTCGGTCCTGTATTGGAACCCCTCCTTCGCATTCGAATAGCGGTAGCCCAGCCCGAGGTGCAGCAGGTTGCTCTCGTCCGCGGATCTCAGCGGCGCCCAGGTCAGCCGGGCGGCGTACTGGGTTGCGCTCTCGTCGAAATCCTGGTCGGCGTCGAACCAGTCGTTGAACACGCCGAAGGCCCAGCTGCTGTACCGCTCAGGACTGCTGCCGTTCCAGACTATGCCGACATTGCGCGACGGCAGCATCGCGTCGGCCACCGCGGTACGTTCCTGCATGTGGTTGAACACCATGGACTGGACACGCTCGCCTGAAATCGGCTCCTTCTGCTTGCCGATGCTCATGACCGAATTGCGGAAGAACGGGATGTCCAGGCGCCAGTCGAACAGCGTAAAGCTGTCCAGATCCTCTTCGTCGAAGCCCTTGTCGAAGGCGTTGCTGGCGCCGAATATGGTATAAATCCAAGGCTTTTCGAACCAGTTCAGCGTGCCGGCGAATCCGACGCGAAAACCGCGGATTTCGCCGCCTTCGAAATCCGCCAGGTCACCGACCTGCCCTACGCTCGCGGCGTCCTGCGACAGCCAGTTGATGCGGTCGAGGAAGAGCGCCGAGAGAAAGATGCCGGAAACATACTTCGTCTCGAAGCGATTCCATTTCGAGGTATCCCGGTAGTTGAGCGGCACGGCCAGCGGCGGCGGAGTGTACGCCAGCCAGCCGGTCTTGACCGGTTCCTGCTCGGGTTCCTTCCCGAGTACCCGGGGCAACCGGTTCCGCACCACCCGGCCGTCGTGCATCGCGAAGTCGGCATAGGTCCTGGTATCCAGCAGGACCTCGAACCGCTCGCGCGGATCGGCGCTCAGGATCATGAAGTTCGGCGGGCTGCCGACTTCCAGCTTGCCCAGGATGAAGCCGCCGCCGGCGTCCACGACCTGGGCTGCCTCGTCGGAAGAAATCTTGTCCTCGGTAATGACTTCCAGCTTGCCGGCTCGTACAAGAATGTTGACGAGGCGGTCGTCCCCCTGCCCGGTCGGGTCGATGAGCGTGACGTTGCGGACCAGGATGTCCTCGGCGTCCTGCTGACCCTGCGCGCTCAGGACGGGGCTGAAAGACAGAAGGACAGCCAGGACGGCCGCCGCTGAGCGAAGTTGTACCGCCGTCATGTTTCTGTGTGCTTCTTCCTGGCGAGAACGTCATGCACGCCATGCCCGAAGTTCTCGGTGACCTCGATGATCTGCTTGACGGACACGTCCAGGTAACTGACCTGTTCGGGCGGCAACACCTGGGTGATGCCGGAGAACGGGTTGGGCGGGCTGGGGATGAACACCGTCGATCGGCCGTCCGACAGTTTCTCGATCTCGAAGCCCACCCGTTCCGCGGTGCCGAGCTGCAGGGCCACGGGCTTCAGACCCGCCACCTGCGATTCGTCGAAGCCGCTGACCAGGCTCTTGATCATCAGGTAGCCCGGCAGCTTCACCAGCACCCTGGATTCGAGCTGGCCGACCACCGTACTGGCCAGTGCATGCCGGGCCAGCAACCCGGCCAGGAAACAGATCAGCACGAGGATAAGGATGGCGATGATGTTGGCCAGCGCCACGCCGCCGACGGTGTCCACCGGCAGCCAGTCGGCCATGGGCTGGGCCACCAGCATCATGAAGCCGATCGCCTTGGTGATGACGACCACCAGCACGACGACCGGGATCAGGAACACCACGCCGCCGATGACCGTGGTCAGGATAAATCGAATGCCTTGTTTTTCACTCATTGGAATGTGAACTCCCCTGGTGCCCTGAACCGTCAGGGCGGTCAGAATACCACCCGCAACCGCAGCGCAAATCGACCCAGCCTGCCCGGAGTGAAGAATAACTTGCTCATGACGGCCCGTCAGTGACTCTCCGTTCCTGCATCAATGCAAAGATGGTAAGCAGCCAGCCCGCCGCACAGTTGTCCTCAATGGCAGGACAGCGGGCGCAGTTGGCAAGAATTGCAAAGTGCGCCCCGCCTCAGAGGCTGAGGCGCAGTCGGCAGGATCTCTGGCTGATCACTCACCAGGGCAATCAGCAGCCTCGAGGCAGCGACCTGCGCCATTGAGGGGAATCTGCCCGGTCTTGTCCAGGATGCCGCTCATCAGCAAATTGGCGATGTGCGCCCCGTCGTCATCCACCGTCACCCAGACGACCTGGTCCATGGAGCGTCCGTGCTCGGGCAGGAACACGCCGCCGGTGGTGGCCAGGCGGATGTAGTCCCGGCCGTTGCGCTGCCGGTGCCGGTAGGCATGCCGGTGGCCCTGGAACACGGTGTAGGGGCGCTCGCCCAGGGCCTGCTCGATAGTCAGCCAGGTAGGCATGTCCCCGTAGGTCCAGGGCGCCTTGTGCATCAGCAGGAAAGTCCAGCGCACGTCCGAATTGTCCGCCAGGGCCTTCACCATGTAGTCGGACTGCGCCTGCGAGATCATGCCGGTTTCGTCCTCGGGCATATTGGCGTACTCGGTCTGCCCGAAGGCTTCCCATCCCTGCTCATCCGCAATCCTGATCGCCTCACGGCGTAGCTGCGTAATCTCGCGCAGGCGGTCGAGCGAGTGGTCCTCGGTGTCCAGCACCAGGAACAGTACATCGCGGTGGCGGAAATGGTAGTAGCGCGGGCCGTTGCGATCTTCCCAGGTATGGCGCATCTCCTCGCCCAGCAGGTCGTGGTTGCCGCCGGTGTAGAACACGGGCGCCCGGGCCTTGCGGGCGCGGGCATCGAAAGAATCCCACTGCCGGTCGAGTTCGGCCCGGTCCGTGCCGCCTTCGATCAGGTCGCCGACGTTGACGATCAGTTCCGGGCGCAACAGGTTCAACTGCTCCACCGCAATTTCGAAAATACCTTCGCGCTCGCCGCCTGTCAGGTCGGAAAAGACCGCGAAGCGCACGGTATCGGGATCGTAATCGGCCGGGCGGTCGGTCCAGGGACGCGGGCCTTCGGCGAGGTCGTGCCGAACCATCTCGTCGGTGCCTGAAGGCCTCTGTGCGGCGCATCCCGCCAGCAACAGAAGCATGACCAGGGACAGCCGGAGAACATGTCCTGCCCGGTTTACCGGTGATCGCCCATATGGTCGTTCCCGGCACTTTCGTGCGCTCAATAGGTGTCGCATAGTGTCCGTTTGATAGCAGTGATTGCAATGGTCGCACCCATCCCACAAACGGGTGCGTCCGCCGTGGACAGCATTGCTGTTATAAGGAACCTCGATGCTGACATCAAGAAGCGCCTGCAACTGGCCCCCCGCAACACCCGGAAATTCGAACGGATCGA
>CALKKN010000132.1 GCA_937995275.1 uncultured Lysobacterales bacterium
ACGTCCTGCACCAGCAGGGTCCAGTGCCGGGCGGGCAGGGCGGCGAAATCCCCCTCGTCGAACGGGCCGTGCCGAAGGGTCCAGGCGCCCTTCGCGAACGAGCCGGTAATCAGCCGGGACCCGGCCAGTTCCTCACAGGCCAGGCCGGCGAAATCGTCGGCGTCGAGTTCCGGCTCGAAATCCGGAAACGCGCCCCGCAGCAGCAGGGGCTCCTTCTGCCAGTAGTCCCGCAGGAATGCCGCCGGGGTCAGTTCGGAGTTATCGAACAACATGTTCGGGCGAACGTCTGCGCGGGATCTGCTCAGTCGCGGGATTCATCCAGCCGTGACGCCATGTGCTCTGCGTTGCCGGTGTAGGTGGCCGGCGTCAGCTTCAGCAGTGCCTGCCTGGCCTCGTCGGGGAGCTCGAGGCCATCGACGAACACCCGCAGATCGGCTGCCGTGACCTGTCTGCCGCGGGTCAGGGACTTGAGCTTTTCGTAGGGCTGCTCGATGCCGTAGCGGCGCATCACCGTCTGGATCGCCTCGGCCAGCACCTCCCGGTTCGCATCGAGATCGGCCGCCAGGCGATCTGCGTCAACCTCCAGTTTTCCCAGGCCCTTCAGCAGTGAGGACAGGCCGACCACCGAATGACCGTAGGCCGTGCCGATGACCCGCAGCACCGTGGAGTCGGTCAGGTCGCGCTGCCAGCGGGACACGGGCAGCTTGCGGGACAGGTGGTCCAGCAGCGCATTGGCCACGCCGAAATTGCCCTCGGCGTTCTCGAAATCGATCGGGTTGACCTTGTGGGGCATGGTCGAAGAACCCACTTCACCGGCCACGGCCTTCTGGCGAAAGTAACCGATGGCGATATAGGCCCAGAGGTCCCGGCACAGGTCGATCAGAATGGTCTGGTAGCGCATGAGCGACTGGAACAGCTCGGCCATCCAGTCGTGCGGTTCGATCTGTGTCGTCCAGGGATTCCAGTCCAGGCCCAGTGATTCGACGAAGGCCGCCGCGAAGCCGGGCCAGTCGACCCCGGAATAGGCCGCGAGGTGCGCGTTGAAATTGCCCACGGCGCCATTCATCTTCCCCAGGAGCGGCTGGCGCGACATCGTGTCCGCCTGGCGCCGGAGGCGCTGTACGACGTTGGCGAATTCCTTGCCGAGTGTCGTGGGCGACGCCGGTTGGCCGTGGGTCCTCGAGAGCATCGGCTGGCCCGCGTAACGGCGCGCCCGGTCGGCCAGCCATGTGTCGAGCTGGTCGAACAGGTCCGCCAGCACGGATTCGTGCAGATCCTTGACCATCAGGGCGTAGGCGAGGTTGTTGATGTCTTCGGAAGTGCAGGCAAAGTGCAGGAACTCGGCACCGGCCAGCAGCTCGGGGAGTTCGGCGAAGCGCTCCTTCAGGTAGTACTCGACCGCCTTGACGTCGTGATTGGTGACGGACTCGATCTCCTTGACCCGCTCCGCCGCGGCCATGTCGAAACCGCTCAGGAGGTCCTCGAGGAACGCGCCCGCAGCATCGCTCAGCGGCGGCAGTTCGACGATTTCGGGGTGGTCGGCCAGCGCCTGGAACCAGCGTACCTCGACGATGACCCGCCGCCGGATCAGGCCGAATTCGCTGCAAATGGGCCGGAGTTTTTCGGTGCGGGCGGCGTAGCGGCCGTCGACAGGGGAAAGGGCGGTCAGGGGTGTCAGCATCATGGCATCGATTCTTCCGGCTGGGATCAGCATTTTCCCATCCTTTGCGGTGGACTCCAAATCCCGGGACAGTGACAATGGTCCTCCCCGCCCCCCGCCTGTTTGACGGGGAGCCGATCGACCAAGCCCCGGAGCTGAAAATGTCAACCGAATTCCGCATCGAACACGACAGTATGGGTGAACTGCAGGTCCCCGCCGATGCCCTGTGGGGCGCGCAGACGCAGCGAGCCGTGCAGAACTTGCCGATCAGCGGCCTCAGGATGCCGCGCGAATTCATCCGTGCCCTTGGGCTGATCAAGGAAGCCGCGGCCATGGCCAATTTCGAACTGGGCCTGCTCGACGAGGACAGGGCGACCGCCATCATCAACGCGGCACGCACCGTGTCCTCTGGCAAGGTGGACGCGCACTTCCCGGTGGACGTATTCCAGACGGGTTCGGGTACGTCGACCAACATGAACGCGAACGAAGTGATCGCGCGGCTGGCGAACCGGGATCACGATGTCGGGGTCCATCCCAACGACGACGTGAACAGGTGCCAGAGCTCCAATGACGTGATTCCGACGGCCATCCAGGTCGCGGCGACCCTCATGGCGACCGAGCGGTTGCTGCCGTCGCTGCTGCACCTGGCCGAAACGCTCGACATCAAGGCGGAAGAGCTGGCAGGAGTGGTCAAGACGGGCCGCACCCACCTGATGGACGCCATGCCCGTCACCTTCAGCCAGGAACTGGGTTGCTGGTCGCAGCAGGTGCGCTCCAACATCAAGCGGGTTCGCAGCGCCCTGAAGCGGGTGCGCCGCTTGCCGCTGGGCGGCACGGCGGTCGGCACCGGCATCAACGCCCATCCGGAATTCGGCCCGCGCGCAACTTCGGCACTCCGGAAGCTGACGGGAACCCGGTTCCGCTCCGCGGACAATGCTTTCGAAGGCATCAGTTCCCAGGACGCCGCGGTGGAATTGTCCGGGCAGCTCAAGACGCTGGCCTGCAGCCTGATGAAAATCGCCAATGACCTGCGGCTGATGAATTCGGGGCCGCTCGCCGGAATCCGTGAGATCGAGCTGCCGGCGCTGCAGCCCGGTTCCTCGATCATGCCGGGCAAGGTCAACCCAGTCATCCCCGAGGCCGTATGCATGGTCGCGGCGCAGGTCATCGGCAACGATGCGACGATCACGATTGCCGGTCAATCCGGGCTGTTTCAGCTCAACGTGATGATGCCGGTCGTCGCCCTGAACCTGCTGCAGAGCCTGCAGATACTCGCGGCTGCCAGCGACTTGCTGGCTGACCGGGCGGTCAGCGGTTTCACGGTCTGCGAGGAATCCATCCGCGCAGCCCTGGAACGCAACCCGATCCTGGTCACCGCCCTCAACCCGGTGATCGGTTACGAAGCCGGGGCGGCCACGGCGAAGCAGGCGTATCGGAAGGGCAAACCGATCAAGGCGGTCGCGCTCAAGACCACCGGCCTGTCGGCCGAGGAACTCGATCGCCTGCTCGACCCGCTGGAACTCACCCGGGGCGGCATCAAGGGCTGATTGCCGACCGGCGCCGGCGACCCCCGAACGCGGCTCAGGAGTCGGTGGCCCGCCGGCGCAGCCAGAGCGTGGCTGCCAGGAAAGCGGCGGCTACGGCCAGGCCGGCGAGCATCTCCACCGAGAACAGGCGGTCGAAGATATTTGCCAGCGTCACGGCGTGGTCGAAGTCCTTGTTGATCGGCGCACCGAGCGTGAGCATGCCGCGGCCATCGTGGACCCCGATGCTCAGGATTGCCGGGCTGTTGGCCACCCACTCGCCAATCACGCCAAAGAGGTTGCTGTTCAGCGTGAACGTCCGCAGAAAACCGATCCACACCTGGAGGATGGCGAAGACCACGGGCGGCAGCACCGCGAACAACAACGGAATGCGGGGCGCGAAAGACGAAACCAGCAGCAGCCAGCCGTAAATCGGCAGGAACCAGATCGACGACGCCAGGTAGCTGGCCAGCAGCAGGAACCAGGCCTCCAGCGGATTCACCACCGACAGGAACAGCGTCCACGGGTTTTCGCCCACGGACAGCACCATCAGCGAGGCGATGATGGCCATCGCCACCTGGGTCAGGATGAACACCACCCAGAAGATGAGCGGCGCCAGTACCATGGCCACCAGCAGCTTGGAGGCGACCGTCAACAGGTCGCTGGCGGGCAGTGACTTCCAGAACAGGATGCTGCGGTCCTTGCGGTCGTCGTACAGTGCGCCGAGCAGGTAGAAGAACACGACGAAAGCGAGCACGATCGTGAAGAAGATCGAACTGCCCAGCAGGACTTCTTCGCCGTGCGCAGCGCGGAACTCGGCGGGCTGCTCGGCCAGCAGGCGCACCGCCTCCCGGAACGTGTACAGTTCATTGTCGAAGTGGGCCGTCGTGAATATCGACATCAGCAGGAAGACGATGTAAATGCCGCCGATGATCAACGGCGTCGTTCGCAGTGCTCCCTTGTTTTCCCAGAATTCCCGGCGAATCAGCGTCAGCAGCCGTTTCACGACGCACCTCCCTTCATGGTGGCCACGAACAGATCCGCGACGCTCGGTGTGTGCAGCTCACCGAGGCCCGCCAGCCGCTCGCGGCTGACGTTGTCGTACAGGAAGATGTGCCGCCCGAAGAGTTCGCGTTCGTACAGGGGGCCGAGCGCCCGGGCCTCATCGGCGCGGTCCGGCCTGACCATCAGTTCGCAGTAGCGGTTCTCCACCTCTTCCATGGTTGCCTGCAGGGCGATGCGGCCGTCGCGGATGAAAATAAGGTCGGTCAGGATATGCTCGATTTCCTCGACCTGGTGTGTCGTGATCAGGATGGTGCGCTCCTCGTCGAAGTAGTCGTTGAGCAACGAGGTATAGAACTGCTTGCGGTAGAGGATGTCGAGGCCCAGGGTCGGCTCGTCGAGCACCAGCAGGCGGGCGTCGATGGCCATGACCACTGCGAGGTGCAGTTGCGCGACCATGCCCTTCGACAGCTGTTTGACCTTGTGGTCCAGGGTGACCTTGGTCAGTGCGAGGTATTCAAGGCAGCGCTCGCGGGAAAAGCGGGGGTGAATGCCTTCGGTGATGTCGAGCAATTGCCAGACGCGGATCCAGCGCGGCAGGACGGCCACGTCGGCGATGAAACACACGTCCTCCATCAGGGCGGCCCGCTGACGGGAAGGATTCTTGCCCAGCACACTCAATTCGCCGTCATAGGTCGCGAGGCCCAGGATGGCCTTGAGGGCCGAGGTCTTCCCCGCGCCGTTGGGGCCCACCAGCCCGACGATGCGGCCGGGCGGTATGTCCAGATCGATGTGGTCGACCGCCAGGGTGCGTCCGTAGCGCTTGGTCAACCCGCGGGCGGAAACGATCGGCGTCATGAGTTTTTGCCCTCCTTCTGGCGGGCGTCGGCAAGGAGTTCTTCGACGCTGAGGCCCAGCTGCTCGATACGACTGAGCATGGCCGGCCATTCTTCGGTCAGAAACTTGGCCCGTTCCGAGTCGATCAGTTTGCGGCGTGCTCCCTCGCGGACGAACATCCCCAGCCCGCGGCGCTTTTCCACCAGCCCCTCGTCCACCAGGGCCTGGTAGGACTTCGAGACAGTTATGGGGTTCAGTTGGAACTCGGAGGCGACCGTGCGCACCGATGGCAGCGCTTCGCCCTCGGGCAAGGTGCCATCGAGGATCATCGCCACGGTCCGCTCCTTCAATTGCCAGTAGATCGGCTGACTGTCATTCCAGTGGGCGGACATGGGTTCGGGCGCCTGTATCCTTCGCTGCGCGGAAATCAATGGCGGAACAGGAACAGGTTGACCCGGAATTTGCGCGCTTGCTTCGCGGGCGCAAGGGCGAGTTGCTCCGGTTCGGTGGCCTGGCGAGGAATCGTGTCGGTCTGCGACGCGGCCAGCGACGGGGCGGTCACGGGATCGGCGGGCTGTTCCACACTGATCAGTGAGCTGACCAGTAGCAGGAGCGCCGCCGCGATCGCCACGGCGTTCGGTATGTGCCATTTGCGGATTCGATTCAGTTTCAACATGGCATTGGCCTCGCTGGATTGGATTCGCACCTCAATAGTGTTGTAGTGAAGTATAACACCTAAACCGCAAATTGCAACCCCTGTCTGTAAACCGACTGGAAACGGGCCCGCCCGGACTCCCGCTTGGATGGTGATTCGGCCCTATCGGCGGGCTCC
>CALKKN010000133.1 GCA_937995275.1 uncultured Lysobacterales bacterium
CGGCAAGGTCATGACCTCGCCGTCCATTCGCGCCAGGGCACGCGAGACCGGAATCGATCTGACACAGGTACGCGGCACCGGTCCGCGCGGCCGGATACTCAAGTCGGACTTCGAAGCCTTTGTCGCCACGGGCGGCGCTGCTGCGCCACCGGTAGCGGCAGCCCCGGTGACCGGACCCAGGACCGGGACCACCGAGATCAAGGTCATCGGGCTGCGGCGCAAGATCGCCGCGCGGATGGCCGCGTCCGCCAGCGAGATCCCGCATTTCAGTTACGTCGAGGAGGTGGACGTCACCGCGCTGGAGTCCCTGCGCCAGCGCCTCAACGAAAAACGGGCGGGCGATCAGCCGGGTCTCACGCCGCTGGCCTTCCTGGGCCTGGCGTTGGTGCGGGTACTGCAGGAATTTCCCCAGTGCAACGCGCACTTCGACCGCGGGCGTAACGTGCTCGTCCGGCACGAGGCGGTGCACCTGGGCATTGCGACCCAAACGGACGACGGCCTGAAAGTACCGGTGGTCCGCCACGCCGAGGCGCGCGCGCTGGAGGATCTCGCGGCTGAAATTCGCCGGGTGTCGGCCGCGGCCCGCGACGGCACCGCGAGCCGCGAGGAACTGACGGGATCGACCATCACCATCACCAGCCTGGGCAAACTCGGCGGCATCGTCAGCACGCCGATCATCAATCAGCCGGAGGTCGCTATCCTCGGCGTAAACAAGATGCTGGAACGCCCCGTGGTTCGGGACGGCCGGGTCGAAGTCCGCACGATGATGAACCTCTCATCTTCCTTCGATCACCGTTTCGTCGACGGCTACGACGGCGCGGCGATGGTCCAGGCGCTGAAGGAGTTGCTCGAGGAACCGGCGCTGATTTTTATGCCCTGAATTGTAGGAGCGGCTTTAGCCGCGATACATAAGTTCCAAAATTCCAATCGCGGCTGAAGCCACTCCTACAATCGCGATGATCAATGATCACCAGCGCTCAGTACCCCCGCTCGATGTCCACTACCGAAAGCAACGGCTCGCCTGCGGCATAACGCCGCAGGTTTTCTGCAACCAGCAGGAACAGACGTTCGCGGCCCCTGTCGGAGCGCCCCGCCGTGTGCGGGCTGATCAGCACCCGCGGAGCCGTCCACAGCGGGTGCCCCTCCGGCAGCGGTTCCGGGTCTGTCACGTCCAGCCCCGCACCGGCAATCTGGCCGGTCTCCAGCGCGGTGACCAGGTCGTCCGTGACGGTGCTGGCGCCGCGGCCGACCGATATGAAATAGGCCGTCGGCCTCATGGCCGCGAAAAATTCGGCGTCGAACAGGCCACGCGTCTGGTCGGTCAACGGGGCCGTATTGATGACCACGTCGGCCTCCTGCGCCAGTGTCAGCGTCTCGTCCGACAGGCCCACGTAAGACACGTACGCCGGCCCCTCGCGCCGGCTGTTGCGGGTAGCTACCACCCGCATGCCCAGCGCATGTGCGCGCTTGGCGGTCTGCGTGCCGATCCCGCCCAGGCCGATGACGAGCGCGGTGCGGCCCTCCAGTTCCATGAAGTCCGCACGTACCAGGCCCACGTCGCGCTGCCAGGAGCCGCGCAACTGGTTGGCGTGGTACAGGTCGAGGCCGCGAACCAGTGCCATCATCATCGCGATGGCGTGCTCCGCCAGCGCCGGCGAGGCGATACGCTGACCGTTGGTCATCACCTTGTCACCTTCGTGGAGGCTGGGGTTGACCACACACCGGTCGATACCCGCCGAGTACACCTGAATCCAGTGCAGTTCCTCACCGCTGGCGAGAATTTCCTCGTCGCAAAACCCCAACAATGCCTGTGCGTCCGCAATCTCCTGCGCCGCTGCAACTGCCGATTCGACGACGACGATCTCCACGCCGGGGGCCGCAGCCTGCAATGTCGGCAGGCGATCGCGGCTGTCGAGCCGCACGACCACCTTGCGGAGCCCGCTCCAGCCGGGCATGTCCCGCACGGCCTGTTTCCCCTCGCGCAGGCCCAGTTCGTCGATCAGTGCCTGCGCGTCCGGCGGCACGGCCCGGCCGCTGACATCGGCCAGCAGCCCGCCGGCCGGCAAGACCAGCAGACAAAACAGCATTAGCAACCCGCGTGCTCGCGCAACCGCATGCGCTGTCTTTTTCATCCCTGCTCCCTCCAACATTGTCGCTCTAGGCCTGGGACAGCCCATCCAGGTAGCGTTCCATCTCGGCACGCAGCGCGGCGTCGGGCAGGCGCCCGTACAGCGCACCGGCATTGTCCTCGGCGTGATGCGGCTTGCTGGTTCCGGGGATCGGGATGGTCGCCGCCGGGTGAGCGATAACGTACTTCAGAAAAACCTGACCCCAGCTGGCAGCGTCGATGTCCGCCGCCCAGTCGGGCAAGGCCCGGTCGCGCACGGCCCGGAACAGGCTGCCCTTGCCGAACGGCCGGTTGACGAGGACCGCTACGCCCCTGTCCTGCGCCAACGGCAGCAGGCGGTCCGCCGCCGCCCGGTCCGCCAGCGAGTAGTTGACCTGGACAAAATCGAGCGGATAGCGGCGCATGTAGTGCTCGATGTCGGCGTGCTGGCTGACACGGTGCGTGGTGATGCCGATGTATTTGAAGCGTCCCTCCGCCTTCCAGTCCTGCAGTACCTCCAGCTGCACATCGACGCCGCGCAGGTTATGCACCTGCATCAGGTCGATCCGGCCGCCCAGTCGCCCGAAAGAGCCGTCCATGCGGCGCTCGCCCCCCACGCGATCCTCGCGGTCGACCTTGGTCGCCATGAACATGTCGTCACGGATGCCCAAATCCGCCAGCAACCTTCCCAGCACGGTCTCCGAGTTGCCGTAGTTGGGCGAAGTATCCAGAATGCGCCCACCCAAACGATGGAAGGCCTCCAGGGTATTGCTCAGTTGCGACAGATCGTCCGTATCAGGATTACCCTGGTAATTGACCGTACCCAGACCGACGGCCGGCACCGCTTTGCCGCTGGACGGGATCACCGCCATGTTCAGCGGGCCGCCGGATGGCGCCTCCGCGGCGGACAAGCGGCTCCAGCGACTGCCGAAAACGGCCGCTCCGGCACCCAGGCCCATTGCGAGCCACTCTCTTCGGGAAAATTTCAAGTCGCTTCTCCTTGCGCGGTGGCCATGGCCTCCTCGCGCCTGCCCAGGTTCAAACCCAGCATAACCCATAAGCCCGCCACCGGCGCCGCCACCAGGGCGATGGCGCCGATGGACAACCCGATGGCCGCCAGACCCGTGTAGATCCAGCCGCTGACGAGATCGCCGCCGCGGTAAACGGCCGCGTCGAGAAAGGGTTTGGCCTTGTACTTGTCTTCACGGCCCAACACGGTCCACAGCATTTCGCGCGCGGGCTTGGTCACCCCGTAGCGGCCGGCGCGGTAGATGACCTGCACGACCACCAACACGGCCAGGGTCGGGTACAGGCCCAGGGCCAGGAACCCGACGGTCATCGCAATCGGCACCAGTGCCAGTGCCAGCCCGACCCCCAGCCACTTGACGATCTTCGCGGTCAGGTAGACCTGCATCAGCACGGTCAGGAAGTTCACCGCCAGGTCGACCTTTGCGAAAAATGCCGTGCGCTCGCCGCGATCGCTGAAGGCCTCTGCGACCAGGTGGGCCTGCTGGAAGTAGAGCATCGTCGAGACAAAGGTCATCAGCGCGATAAATGCCGCGATGCTCGCCAGGTACGGCGAGGCGAACACCGCCTTCATGCCGGTCCAGGCATTGCCGCCGATGGCCCGCCCGGATTCCCCGGTGATGTGCACGTTGCCCGTGTCGAACCGCCGGTGCAGCGCCATGGCGGACCACGAGGCGGCTTCGAGCGGGATGCAGGCCAGCAGCAGCAGGGAAAAGGTCGGAACCCATTGCGCCAGCATCGCCGTCGTCACCGAGCCCACCATGGCGCCGACCGAACTGCCCACGGCGATGAATGCGAACAGGCGCTTGCCCTGGCTGTTGTCGAAACAGTCGGCCATGAAACCCCAGAAGATCGTCACGACGAACAGCGCGAAAACGCTGGTCCAGACGTAAAACACCCGGTCGATCCAGGGCCGCGCCGCGTCCGGCAGAAACACCAGGGACAGCCAGAAACCGAGCAGGCAGGCAATGAAAAAACGGTTCGCCAGCGGCACGAACACACCGCGGGACCAGCGCGAGGCGATCCATGAGTAGAGCGGCACGGCCAGCAGCATGACCAGGAAGACGGCCGTCCACAGGATCTGCAGGTTGCCGCGGTCGGCGGACGAAATTTCGTCGCGCACGGCGCGCAGGATGTAGTACGAGAACATGATCAGGAAGCCGTAGGCGGTGCCCAGCGACAAGCCCCTGAATTCGTGGTCGTTTTCGATCGTGACGAACTTGCGAAGCAGCGCTTTCAAAGGGTAGCCTCCACGCGCGATTGGGTTCCTGCCGCTGCGACCGATCCGTTCATTCCGCGGCCTCCCGCTGATCGCGGATCAGTCGTTCGGGGCTGACCGCCGCCCGGTGTTCCAGGACAGCCCGATATGCCGGTGCGGGCTCGGCGCCCTGTAACAGGAAGCGCGTCAGCACGGCCAGCGCCGGCGCACTCTGGATGCCGTAGCCGCCCTGCCCCGCCAGCCAGCAAAATCCCTCGCTACGGGGATCGGGACCGGCGACGAATACCCGGTCCGGCGCAAACGTCCGCAGCCCCGCCCAACTGCTGTGGATGCGCCGGATGTCCAGGCCGGTCGCGCGTTCAAAGCGGTCGACCCCGATCGCGACATCGATGTCCTCGGGTTGCGCGTCGCAGGGCTCGCTGGGCGACTCGTCCGCCGGCGAAATCAGAATGCGGCCCGCATCCGGCTTGAAATAGAATGCTTCGTCGGCGTCGATCATGTTGGGCCAGTCGCCAATGTCCAGCCCGGCCGGTGCATCCACGGTCAGTGCCGTGCGGCGCAGGGGCTGGATGCCCAGCGGCTCCAGGCCGGCCATGACGGCGATCCGGTCCGCCCAGGCGCCGCCGGCGTTGACGACCTGTGGCGCTTCGAACCGCTTTCCCGCGGCTTCCACCCGCCAGACCGTCCCGCGCCGCCGCAGCGAGGTCACGCGGTGGCGGTTGAGCACGGTACCGCCGCGCCGCCGGAACTGGCGGAGATACCCCTGCAGGATGGCATCCACGTCGAGATCGCCGCCGCGCCGCTCCCACAGTGCGCCGTGCAGATAACCCTCGGCGAACACCGGGACGCGCCTGTGCACCTCGCCGGCGTCGATGAACTCGAGGTCAGGCATTTCGCGGTGCAGGAAATCCAGGCGCTCCGCCTGGTCCGGGCGGCCGAACAACATCCCGTCCCGGGGATGAATCAGGTCGACCTGGGTGAATCCGTCCGGCGGCGTCAAGAAAAACGCCTCGCAGCAGGCCGTGAAGTTCCGCACAACCTGGTTTCCGTAGGCCGCCGCGAAGTATGCCGCCGAACGGCCGGTAGCGTGGAAGCCCGGCTGGTCCTCCATCTCCAGCAGCGTGACCGTGGCGTCGGCAGCCAGTTCCGCGGCCGCGGACGCCCCGGCGATCCCCGCCCCGATGACGATGATATCGGCAATCGTCATGGCCCTCGGCTCAATCCTGCCCGGCCCCGACTGCGGCCGCGAATTCGGCCATCGAATAGAACAGGAAGTCCACCGGCGGGCGCTCGGCGGGGGTGAGCGTCGCACCGGAGCTCCCTTCCCGGGACAGGCCGTGGCGGTCGATCCAGGTGTTGGCCAGGCCGCAGGCCCGGGCCGGAACGTGGTCGTGCCAGAGGCTTTGCGCGGTGTGCAGGATACGCTCCGGCCCGAGCCCGAAATCGCGTTGCACACGGTTGATCAGAAACTCGAAATTGGCCCGGGACGGCTTGTACGAGCCAATCTCCTCCGCCGTGTAGACGGCATCGAATTCAACCCCCAGCTTCCGTTGCGAGGCGGCGAAACTGTCCCGGTCCACGTTGGAAAGAATCACCAGCCGGTAATGACGCTGCAGGAAGCGCAGCGCCTCGGCGCTGTCGGCAAAGGCCGGCCAGAGGGCCACCGAAAGTCCGAACTCACGATCCAGGTCCGCGGTGGTCGGCAACCCGAACTCCGCTGCCAGGCCCGTGTGGACCTGCGTCAGCACGGCCGGATAGGCCAGGCCCGGCTGAGCCTGCTCCACCCGGCTCTCGTGAGCCGCGAATGCCCGCAGCGCGCGTTCCCGCCCGACCGCCTGCGATCGCTGGCACATCAGCAGGGGCTGCAGGGCGTCCCACAGGCCGGTCTCCCAGTCGATCAACGTGCCGTAGCAGTCGAAGCTCAGAATCCTGTAATCGTCAAGTCGTTTGCCCATGGTTACCCGCACTCCGTCAACGGCCGGGAAAACTGGCATTGCCGGCGGCCGGCCGCCATTATAGCCGTGAACCCGCCATCGCCGAGCAGAGTATGGAGATCGCCCCCTTCCAGACCGAGCAGTTCTTCGCCCGCTACGAGTTCAACACGCCCTGGCAGCTCTGCAACTCCGATTGCGAAACCGTGTCCGTGGCGGAACTGCTGGACCTCGCCGGAGTGCCGCTGGGCCGGCTCGGCCGGCAACGGCTCAGCTACAGCGAATCCCGGGGCGCGACCGAACTGCGCGAGGCCATCGCGTCCGGCTACCGTACCGTCCAGCCCGACGAGGCCGTCGTGCTCGGCGCGCCGGTCGAAGGCATCTACCTGCTGGCGCGGGCGCTGATCGAGCCGGGCGACGAGGTCGTCGTGCTCACGCCCGCCTATGACGCCCTGGTCAACCTGTTCGAACACGTCGCCGGCACGGACCGCGTCCGCCGCTGGCGGCTGCGCCCGTCCGGCGGCACCTGGACGCTGGACCTGGACGAACTCCGCTCTTTGCTGACACCCGCCACGCGCCTGCTGGTCGTCAATTTCCCGCACAACCCGACAGGCTATCTGCCCACGCCTGACTGGCAGCGGCAACTGGTTGCGCTGACGGAAGAGTTCGGCCTCACGTTGTTCGCCGACGAGATGTACTTCGGACTGGTACATTCCGGCACGCCGCCGATTCCGTCCATGGCCGACGCGCACGGCAGCGCCGTGGTGCTCTCCGGCCTGTCCAAGACCCACGGCTTGCCCGGGCTGCGCTGCGGCTGGCTGGTTGCGCGCGACCCCGACCTGCGGGCCCGCCTGATGAACTGGAAGTACTACACCAGCATCTGCGCGCCGGTATTGACCGAATACCTGGCCGTGGCGGCGCTCAAGGCGCGCGACACGCTCACCCGGCGCAACCTCGAACGCATCGAACGGAACCTGGCGGTTGCGGACGCCTTTTTCGCCCGCTGGCCTGACCGCTTCGAATGGCGCCGGCCGGTGGCGGGCTCGACCGCCCTGGTCGGCTTCGACGTGCCATCGGTCGCCGCGCTGTCTGAACGGCTGGCGCGCGAAGAAGGTGTGCTGATCCAGTCCGCCGCCATGCTCGGCAGCGACGACCGGCACATGCGCATCGGCCTCGGGCGGGATGGTTTCGCGGAAGCGCTCGGGCGGTTCGAGGACTGGCTGCAGCGCCAATAGGCCACCGCTCGGCAGGGCCCGGGGCAGATCGGATTCTCCTGAGCCGCTTGGTATACTGGTGTCCCGCCTTTCCGGAAAACCAGTTAATGAAAGCACTCGTC
>CALKKN010000134.1 GCA_937995275.1 uncultured Lysobacterales bacterium
AGGGCGGACTGGAACGCATTGCAGAGATCGTTCAGCTGATCCGAACCAGCGGCGCCCTGCGGGACTCGATGGCCGTGGCGCGCGAGCGATCGGCCGCAGCGACGCAGTCGCTTGCGCCGCTGCCGGACTCACCCTGGAAGGACGCGCTCCTGGAACTGGCGGCGTACAGCGTCTCCCGGAATCACTGACCGGGAGAACGCCCCGGCCCTCAGCCCAGAACCCCGTTCCAGGCGCTCACCCGATCCGCCTGCTGCTCCAGAACCTCCTCGCCGCCTTCCACCGCGATGGTCACGATCGTGTCGCCGACGACTATCGCATTCACGACATCCTGATCGCCGCTGTCGAGCACCTCGCCGAAGACGGTGTGGCGACCGTCCAGCCAGGGCGTCGGCACGTGCGTTATGAAAAACTGGCTGCCGTTCGTGCCCGGTCCCGCGTTGGCCATGGACAGCTTGCCCGGCGCGTCGTGTGTCAGCTCCGGCCGGCACTCATCCTCGAAGCGATAGCCGGGGCCGCCCGCACCGGTACCATGCGGACAACCGCCCTGGATCATGAAATCGGGGATTACCCGGTGGAACTGCAATCCGTCGTAATAGCCACGCTTCGCAAGATTTACGAAGTTAGCTACAGTTACCGGTGTTTTATCGGCAAATAGCCTTACTTTAATGTCACCTTTGTTGGTCGTAATGGTCGCCAGGACGTCCGTTGATGCGTCGTTCACCTTTCTGTGCTCCACGTGAAAAAAATTGAAACTTTTTTGCCGCCCGGAGGGTCTATTCTGCGAAGGCCGCGGGATGGTCTCTCCCTCAACCAATCAGGGAATTTTCTGCACTCCTCACCCCTGACCCGCGGCCTTCCCTATCTTCCCCCTGGAACGGTTCGTTTTCCTCCGGTTCGAATCCACACCAGCGCGCGAACTGGCGGCCGCGTTCCCGGTAGTCCCGGAACTGCGGAAAGCTCGGCGCGCCCGGCGACAGCAGCACGAGCGCACCGGCCGGCGTGATGCGCCGCGCCAACTCCACGGCCGCCGCGAGGTCCGGCGCCTCGTGCAGCCCCCCCCGCGGGCGAAGGCCGCCGTTACGCAGCGCGGCCAGGATTCTCGGCCCGCTGCCGGGTATGCCGATCACCGCCAGCGGCGTGTGGCGCGCGAAGTTCGGTATATATGGCTTCCAGTCGATGCCCCTGTCAAGACCGCCGACGATGAGCGTAACCTGCTGCCCCGCGAACGACTGCAGCGCGGCAGCCGTCGCCACCGGTGTCGAGGAGATGCTGTCGTTGACGAAACGTACGCCGGACCGGGTTCCGCACAGCTGCAGCCGGTGCGGCAGCGGCCGGAAGTCGGTGACAGCCTCGATTGCGCCCTGAACGTCGCCGCCCAACCGGCGGATGATAGTCAGCACCGCGGCAGCATTGGACAGGTTGTGGGCGCCGGGCAAACCCTCGGGCAGGTGGAGGTCGAGTTCGCGGGCGCCGTCAAACAGGCGCTCGCCCGTCGCGCGTATACCGCCCTCGTGGTTGAACCAGGTGACGTTGTCAGTGGCGGCCAGTACGTCGCGCAGCACCGGGTCCGCGGCGTTGGCGATAACGGGGCGACCGCGCGCCAGATCCGCCAGCCTGAGCTTGTCCCGCCGATAGGCTGCCTCGCTGCCGTGCCAGTCCAGGTGCTCGGGTGTCAGGTTCAGCAGAACTGCGATGCCGGGTTCAGCCTCGAGGTCGGCCAGCTGGTAGCTGGACAACTCGATCACCCACCAGTCGACGTCCCGGTCGTCGCAGTCCAACAAGGGCCTGCCGATGTTGCCGGCGAGGCGTACCCGGCTGCCGCCGGCCGCCAGGACGTGGGCCAGCAGGGCGGAGGTGGTGCTCTTGCCCTTGGTCCCGGTCACGCAGATGGTCCGTTGGTCAGTGTGCGCGGCGAACCACAGGCTGCTCGGCGAGGTGACCGCCACCCCGGCATCGCGCGCGCGGCGCAGACTCTCCCGGTAGGGGCTGATGCCCGGAGAGCGCAGCAGCAGGTCGAACTCCCGCAGGCCGGCCTCGGCAACAGGCCCGGTCACCACCGTGTCGTTCGGCGTCAGTTGGTCCAGGAACCGCGGATCGGGCGGATTCTCGTCGACCAGGGTCAGCCGCATGGCGGGATGGGCCGCGCGAAGGTAACGCCAGGCCGCCCGCCCCTCGCGACCGGTGCCCAGGATCGCGATCCGCGCACTGCCGAGGTCAGCCGGCAGCATGTTCCGACTCCGGCAGCCCCAGCCGGGCAGAGACATCCGGTGGAATGAAGTGCCGGGCCGAGGGCCGCAGCAGACCCGCCAGGGCAGGCACCTCCACGCCTTCCAGTTCCGGCGCGAGCGATTTGACAATGGCATGTTCGCGCCACGCCGGGTGCCGGTTCAGCTCCGCCAGGGCGGCCCGGCTTTCGCCCGCTTCGCCCACGCACTCGAAGGGTTTGTCGCGACCCAGCCGGCACAGCGCCCTGAAACCATCCTCCTGCCGCGGGTCGTCGAGCAGGTCGCCGCCCTGAATGCCGGTTACCTCGGGCGGCGTCAGGAACACCGCCAGGCTCAGTGCCGCGAAGCGGCATTTCGGGCAGTCGCGGCACCAGCGTCCCTGTACGCGGGGGCCATCCAGGTGAAAATTCCGGTTGCAGCTCGAGAACACCCCGTGACAGTTCGTCATTGTGCTGAATTGCTGCACCACCGCCAGCTCGGTGAATGGCCGCAGGATCGAAAAATACTCGATTCCCGGGCTGATCGTTCTGGTCAGCAGGTCACGCAGGGCGCTCTCGAACGCCGAACTCTTGCTGTACTGATGGTTGACCTCGCTGCCGTCCGGGGCGGTCAGGGTCGCCTCGTCGGCGGAACGCTCGTTGGAAAACACGACCTGGCGAAAGCCGTACAGCAGGGCCGCGCA
>CALKKN010000135.1 GCA_937995275.1 uncultured Lysobacterales bacterium
GATCGTCGACTACCCCGGCTACGAGGATGCCGAGGCACCCGACATCGAGAGCTACTCAAAGGCGCTCAACGCGGGGCAGTACCCGCTCTCCGTGCTGGCCATGAACGAACGCGCTGCCGGCCTGTATCGCAAAGGTGTGTACGGCAACACCATGACCGCGAGCCCGCGGTCGCTGGACGTCGCCTGCGCGGTCCTCGACATCCTGACCGAAGACCTCCGCCAAAACATCCGCGAACGCGGCGCCGAATGCCTCGAAAAACTGCATCAGCTGCAGGCCGAGATGGGTGATCGTATCACCGACGTGCAGGGTACCGGCCTGCTGTTCAGCATTGGCCTCGACAGCAAGCGCTACAAGGCCTACGGGACCGACTCGATCGAGGAATACATTCGCCTGCGCGGCATCAACGTGATTCACGGCGGCGAAAACTCGCTGCGTTACACGCCGCACTTCCGGATCACCAGCGAAGAGATCGACCTGATGATCGATGCAACGCGGGATGCCCTGCTCAACGGACCGGCCAAGGAAAGCGCGAGCGAGGCTGTGGCCGCCTGACCGACGCCAGAACCTGACGATGTGGAGAAAGGCGGCCCAATGCCGCCTTTTTCTTGCCGACTTTCCAGTGAATGTTAATGAGGATCCATGCCATGGCCCACCTGCAACCGTTACCGCCCGAGACCACCCCGGAGCTCGAACAAGACTTCGCGATCTTTGCACGCATCCTCGGCTTCGTGCCGAACAGCCTGTTGACGATGCAGCGCATGCCCGGCATGGTCAGGGGCTTCGGTGAACTGACCCGGGCGGTCATGGACCCGCAGGGCCCGGTAGACCTCGGCTTCATGCGGCTGGTCGCCCACTTCGCCAGCCGGGCCGCGGGTTGCCAGTATTGCGAGGCGCATTCGCTGGTCGCGGCGAAGATCCACGGCATCAGCCAGGAGAAGCTGGACGCCATCTGGGAATACCCGGACAACCCGCTCTACACCGAGGCGGAGCGTGTGGCCCTCGATTTCGCGCTGGCGGCCGGGGCGGTCCCCAACGCCGTGGATGCAGAACTGATGGAACGTATGAAGGCCCATTGGTCCGAGCAGGCGATCGTGCAGATCCTCGGCGCCGTGTGCCTGTACGGCTTTCTGAACCGGTGGAACGACTCCATGGCCACCGACCTGGAGGCATCGCCGCTGGCCATGGGCGAGCGCGTGCTGGCCAGCGGCGGCTGGACCGGCGGCAAACACCGCCGGTAACGGTTTCCTCCGCAATTTAAAAAAATACCGCGGGCCGTTCGGAGAGGGCCGGCCCGCGGCCAGTCGCACCCGCGAGGAAGGATCCCCTCAGGGCAGCAGCGCCTGAATCACCTGCAGCGCCAACCAACAGCCCCCCAGCAGCGCCAGGAAGCCGACTGCATTGCCGAGCACGCTGAAGGCCAATTTCCAGGAGAGGGACCTGTGTGCAAGCGGCCGCCGCGCAGGGGCGAGGGTTGCGGGTGGCGAATTGGTCGTCGCCTGTGGCACGGCGGCTGCCGGTGCGAGGAACATCATCAGGCAATGCAGCATGTCGGGCTCTCCTTCTGGCACGCTTCCAGTAAACCACGGCGCGTTCTCAAAGCATGAGAAGGGTTCTGTAGGAGCGGCCGGCTTTGTGGGAGCAGCTTTAGCCGCGAATGGGCCATATCGCTTCGAACACAGCCGCTCCTACAGCCGCCCCGGGGGGCTCCTGTCAGGGTTGGTAGAGCTCGGCCGCCCTGAGGGCCTCGGCGGCGACGGCCTGCCGCAGGAAATCCGGGGCCAGCACCTCCACCTCGGCGCCGTAACGCAGGATGTCCATGGTTAGTTCGCGCGCGCTGCCAAACGGCACTCTGAGGAGCCATGAGCCATCCGGCTCGAATTCGCCCCCCTGGTGCGGGTGCCAGACTTCTTCGGACACCCAGCGGGCCATCTCCGGCGAAAAGCGCAGCTCGGCCGTATGCTCGGCCGGGCCCGAAAAGATGCCGTAGGACTGGTCGAAATGCTCCGACAACTCCCCGGCGGGCACCTCGACCGCTTCTTCATCCAGCAAGGCCTGCTCGCGGATGCGCTCCAGCGCAAAACTCCGTAAGCCCTCGGCGCGATGGCACCACGCGTCCAGGTACCAGGAGTTGCGGTGCTGCGTGAGGCGTTGGGGCGAGATCACGCGCTCGCTTTCCTGGTCGCGACGCCGGCCGTGGTAGCGGATCCGCAGGCGCCGGCGCTGGATCAGGGCGGCCAGGACGTCCTGAAACATATGCGCGGGGACGGCACGGCCAGCGACGTTCTGGATGTGGATTCGCGGCTCGTCGCCTATCGCTTCGACCCCCCGCTGCCGCAGCAGGGAGGTGATCCGGCCCTGCAGGGACTCGAGTTCGCCTTCCAGCAGGCCGGGCTGTACATTTGACAGCACCTGCCGGGCGGTCAGCAGCGCCTGCAGTTCGGCCGGGCTGATCCAGATGCCGGGCAGTTCGAAGGGCTGCTCGTAGCTGCGGTCGTAGTAGTAGGCGCGGGTTTCGGGGTCCTGCTCGATCGGCGCGCCGAGGAAGTCCCGCAGTTCGTTGACCAGGCGGTAGAGCGTCGCCTGTGAGCACTCCAGGCGCTCCATCAGGTCCTGCCGGGAAATTGGCGTGCGCCGCTGGTTCAGGATGTTGTGCAGGTGGTAGAGGCGTTCGACTTTGGACATGGGTGCCTATCTTATCGCGGCTAAAGCCGCTCCTACATGGCCGCGGCGCGGGCTGCGATGAACGCGAGGGCGCGGCTGATGCGTTCCAGGCTGCGTTCGCGGCCGGCCAGCCACAGGGTCTTGTCGATGGACGGCGACACCGCCGCACCCGTCAGGGCAACGCGCAGGGGCTGGGCGATCTTGCCCATACCGATCCCGCGTTCCTCAGCCGTGATGCGCACGGCCTCGTTGAGCCGCCCGGGATCCCAGACCAGCAGATCGGCCAGCCGGTTACCGACCGCCCGCAACGGCTCTTCTGCCACGGGGCGCAGATGCTTTTTGGCCGAGCCTTCGTCGTAATCGCCCAGCTCTTCGTAAAACACGCGGCTCTGCTCCGCCATCTCCTTCAGGGTCTTGACACGGTCGGCCTGCACGCCAACCAGGTCCTCCAGGGGCGGGCCCTGATCCGGGTCGATGCCCATTCGCTTGAAATGCCAGCGCAGGTGCCGGGCCACCTCGCCGGGCGGCAGGCTCCGCATATAGTGCTGATTCAGCCAGTCGAGCTTGTCCGTGTCGAAGGCGGCGGCCTTGCGGTTGACGTCGCGGATGTCGAAATACTCGATCATTTCCGCGCGGCTGAAGATTTCCTGGTCGCCGTGCGACCAGCCCAGCCGCACCAGGTAGTTGAACAGCGCCTCGGGCAGGTAGCCGTCCTCACGGTACTGCAACACACTGACCGCGCCGTGGCGCTTGCTCAGCCGCGCGCCATCGCTGCCGAGGATCATCGGCACATGGGCGAAAGCGGGCGGCTCCGCGCCCAGCGCGCAATAGATGTTGATCTGGCGGGGCGTGTTGTTGATGTGGTCGTCACCGCGGATGACCAGGTTGACACCCATGTCCAGGTCGTCAACCACCACCGTAAAATTGTAGGTCGGTGACCCGTCCGGACGGGCAATGACCAGGTCGTCCAGCTCGGTGTTGGAAATGCTGATGCGGCCGCGTACCAGGTCGTCGAAAACCACCTCGCCGTCCAGCGGATTTCGAAAACGAACCACCGGCTTTACGCCCGCAACCGGTTCGGCCCCGTCGCGGCAGTGGCCGTCGTAGCGCGGCTTCTGGCCGAGTTTCATCTGCTCCTCGCGCAGGGCTTCGATGCGCTCCTTGCTGCACCAGCAGCGGTAGGCCCTGCCCTCGTCCAGCAATTGCCCGGCGACCTCAGCGTAGCGGTCGAAGCGCTGGGTCTGGTAGTACGGCCCTTCGTCGTAATCGAGGCCGAGCCAGGCCATGCCGTCCAGGATCGCCTGGACCGATTCCGGGGTGGAGCGTTCGAGATCGGTGTCCTCGATACGCAGGATGAATACGCCCTTTGCGGCGCGTGCCTGCAGGTAACAGAACAGCGCTGTGCGCGCGCCGCCCACGTGCAGGAAGCCCGTCGGGCTGGGTGCAAACCGGGTTCTCATGTCCTCATGTCCTCGAACCGCGTGGGGCACCGGCAAACCGGATGCCGGCGCAGTCGGCGGCCCGAAAAAAAGCCGCCTCCGAAGAGGCGGCAATTGTAACAGAAGCAGGCCGGCGGGAGAGACGGGCCGGTGCTCCCGCTATGCTAAAGACAGCTTTCCAGGCGGAGTACGATGTCTGCGCCCGGCGTCGCCACCAGGGGCAAGCTGAACCGCGTCCAGTTCTCGCCACCGATGGATACGTGTGAAACGCCATGCGTGCCAAGCACATCGCTGCATCCCAGGATGACCTGGGGACCCTTGCCATCATTGAAGATTTTCAGGCGCGGATTCCCATCGCCCACAATCAGGTTGCATTCGAAGCCCGTCAGCGTCCGGTCGCACACGGCGCCCGAGGCGTCGATTTCGACGTCCGCGGCCTTTACGCCCGGAACGGAAGAGATGATTTCGCCCGAGATGATGATTCCCGAGAGTGGCGGACCCGCGCCGTCGTCTCCGGCCTCTGCGTACAGGGGATAACTTGTCGATTCCAGGCCATACCGCGAATCGATCGGATCCGTGCCGGTCAGGCCGAGATTGCGGCGGTGTATCGAGGTTGTTACGACGGACGGCCCCTCCCCGCCTTGCAGAGTCGCGATGCCCCTGCTGTGCTCGTTGTTGTCCTCGATGGCGTCGTTGGTCACGTCGATCGGGAAGTTGTTCGGCGCCTCGTTCCAGCGGGCCAGCCACGTCAGCTGCACGTCGTAGAACGGGATGATCTCGATCGAGGTGGTCACCTCCGGGGTTTGGCAGGCTTCGCCTTCGCCGCCCAGGTCAAGGCAGGTTATTTTCGTGCGCAGAACGTCGCTCATGTAGTCGATGTAGATACCGCGCGAGCGCAACCCTCAGAACGATGCTGCCGCTGCCCAGACGACCTTCGGTCACCGAGTCCTCGTCAACCTGGAATTCCTGCTCCGCATTCCAGGTCACCGACACTTCGACGAGTTTCATGTCCGAGCGGACCGCACCAATGGGCGCCTCGGTCGTGAAGTCCTCGGTGACGGCTGCGATCCGATCTGGCAATAGTCGACTTCCTCCGGGTCGCTCTGGCTGCAGACACAAGCCGTATCACCGGTAACGGCGCCAAGACACCAATCGTCAGCGGCCGTACGCGTATACGAAACGGTGACGACCCGGTTGGTCTTCATCGCTACCCCTTGCGCGGAATTGAGTAACGAGACCACCTGCTCGGCGGCATTGGTCACCTGGCGCTTTTCGACCATGCCGCGGTACGACGGCAACGCCACCGCTGCGCCGATGGCCACCAGCACCACGGTCATCAACAATTCGACCACGGAGAACCCGCGGATACGGGAGGTCTTAAAGGGATGGACCCCAAGGGCCGCGAGTCAGAGTTGCTCTGATCATGGCTTCCATCCTTGAAATTGTTCCGTCTCTTCCTGAGACGACTTTCATTCTGCCAGAAAGCAAATCGCCTGACGCGCCTCCGATGGCCACTTGGCGCGGCATTCTGACCGTTCGTCGGGCAGATATGGACAAACCGCCCCGATTCGGGGCGGTCAGGAAAGGTGAGAAGCAGTCAACGCTTGGGCAAGGGCCCCTGAATTAACGCTCACATGCTACGAAGTCGTCCGTTATCCAGATGTCGTAAGTACCGCTCGTCGGCAATTCGAATACCGTACGCGTTAGATCAGGGTCCAGGTCCTCAATCTCACCGAGGTAAGTCAATTCGCTACAGGCCCAGGTCCGAGGCCCCGGGGGGATTTTCAGGTAGTAATTGCTGACCGTGATCGTACCCGGAGCTTCGACGACACAGCTCCACTCGGTGTCGGTCTGGCTGCACACGCCGCTGTCCGCTTCGAGCAGAAGGTCGGCTGCCGGCGCCTTG
>CALKKN010000136.1 GCA_937995275.1 uncultured Lysobacterales bacterium
CCGGGCGCCGATATTTCGTGCCGCGCGAGGACCGGGGCCGCCACATCCCGGCGCGACACGTCTTCGAGCCTGACGCTGACCTCGGCCCGATCAGTCAGGGCCAGCCGTTCGCGGTAAGTAATCGTGCCGGTTATTCTGGCGGCAGCCTGCGGTCGCTCAGCCGTCTCGTTCGTGGTCCCCGTGGTCGAGTCCCGGCATGCGGCGATCAGCATAATCAAAGTCATTGCCAGCACGGCGCGAAAGGTTTGGCTGTGCGCCGAGGGGGTCATGACAACACCAGCTCTCCTCAATCGTTCCCGGCGGTCTGCCCAGCCGTTTCGCGCGTGACCGCACCGGTCAGAACCAGCTTCATGGCTTCTTCGAAAGACATGTCCACCGGGGTCAGGCAGGCGCGCGGCAGGAACAGCGTGTAACCGCCGATCTGGTAGCTGAACGGCAGGTAAACCGCGACCGGGTCGTCGACGGTCACTTCCAAAGGCAGGCTGCTGAAATCCTCACGCGTAACGAAGCCGAGCAGTTCGAACTGCTGGCCCGGCAGCCTGACCAGGACGACCTTGCTCATGGCCGCCTTGCTGTCCGGGCTGAAATAACCCATGAAGTCCTTGATTGCGGAATACAGGCTCTTGACCAGCGGCAGGCGGTTGAGGATCGCGTCGCCCATGGCCAGCAGCCGCTGGAAGACGATCACGTGGGTCAGTAATCCGATCAGGATGGTGATCGCGACGGCGGCCAGCAGGCCCATGCCGGGAACGTACCAGCCATCCGGCAGGAATCCGGCCAGCAACCTGCCCAGCAACCGCTCGGCACCGCTTGCCAGCCACCAGATTATGGCCAGCGTGAGGGCTGCGGGAATCAAGACCGCCAGGCCCTTCAGAAACAGTTTTCCAAGCGTGTTCATGGCCGATCCGTCATGGTCCGGTTGCGTCCGCCAGCGTTGACCGGGGCAGTCCGGCGAGGTCTAATCCAGTATGCCACAAGCGCCCGGCACCGGTGCCGTGGGAGGTGATACATGAATCGACGGTTGCTCAGGGCCTCCATCCCCTTTCTGCTTGTCATGGTCTGCTGTTCCTGCGCTTCGAAAAAGCCGATCATCGACACGACCAACGTCGACATGCAGCAGCACGAACGTGACCTGGCCGATTGCGAGGAGATTGCAACGCAGGTGGAAACGGGGGGCAGGGCGGTCGACTCAGCGGCCGCGGGCGCCGCGGTGGGCGCGGCCCAGGGTGCGATCTGGGGAGACGCCGGCCGGTCGGCCGCCAGCGGCGCGGTCTACGGGGGCGCCGGTGGGCTGTACGCGGCAGATAACGAAACGGCGCGGGTCATCAAGAACTGCCTGCGGCATCGGGGTTACGTCGTTCTGAACTGAGTCGTCATGGGTTATCGCTGTGCACCGCGCCGCTGGACCCGGATTCCGCCGCGCGCTTGAACTGACCATTCGCCAGGAAGTGCTGCACCTGTTCGATGACCTCTTTGTCGCGCATCATGAAAACATGGGTGACGGGCAGTTCGAGGTGGTCGTCCATGCCGTCGACCCGCGTGGCATCCACTGAGACCTTGCCGTCGTCCGGGCCCGGCAGCGTCCGCGACAGGATGGGATTGACGGACTGGGTGCCTGCAATGATCCCGAGGTCGAAATGGGCAGGACCCAGAGAACGGGGCACGCTGGCCTCGCCCGTTCCAAGCTGCAGTCCCGCCGGTCCGCTGAACCACTCGAACCCCGGCAGATCGCCGTAGCGGTCGATCACTTCGCTGCCCTGGTTCGGAGGCCCCAGCATTACCACCCGGCCAAGCCGGGGAATTTCGTTTTGTTCCAGGAACTGGCGCAGCAGGATGCCGCCCATCGAGTGGGTCACAAAGTGGATCGAATCCGCGTCCTGACAGCCATCGATCCCTTCGCGGACTGCTTCCTCTGCCAGCAGTGCTATCGGCTTCTCTGTGGACTCGTATTCGATGTTCAGCACCCGGTACCCGGCTTCAGCCAGAGACTTTTCCATGCGGCCCATCGAGTTTTCGGTACGCCACAGCCCGTGCAGCAACACGGCGCAGTCGTCCGCGAACGCCGGTGGGTTCATCGCCACGGCAATGAGCACGGCGGCGATGCCTCTGTTGCACGATGGGTTCAATGGGTTGGTCTACCCCGGCCAGGGGTGATCAGATCCCCACCCGGGAGAGGGCGTCGATGATCTCGCGCAGGAAACGCTCCGCGACCGGGTGGTCCACCGCAAAACGCGTCTCCATCGATTTTGCCTGGTCCAGCACTCCTTCGACGTCGTCGGCCTGCGCCCCGGCCTCGGTCAGCCGGTGAATTTCTTCGTCGAGTTCGCGCACCAGTTCGAGCGTCTCGGAATCGATCTTCTCGGTCTTTTCCACAGCCGTTTGCAGGCTATTGAGCAGTTCTTTGAGTTTCTGGTCGGTCATGGGCTTCACACGATCCTGAATGTGCCTACTGTATCATCCGATGGAACGGATTTGGTGGTCCGGAGCCGGCTTCTCAAGCGCGGCGCGCGTTAGTGCAGCAGCGCGATGCTTTTGGCCTGGGCAAACACCTGCATACCGGGCTGCAGGCCGAGTTCCGCCGCGGATTTGCGCGTGATCCGGGCCAGGATCGGTACGCTCCCCGCCAACAGACGAACGGTGACCTGGGCTTCGTCATCGAGCGAGATTCCTTCCACCGCGGCCGGCAAAATGTTGAGGATGCTGGTACCGCTCTGGTGCTGCAGCGTCAGGCTGACGTCGCGCGCCGCCAACCGCAGGCGCACGGGGCTGCCCACTGCGAGGGGCTGGCGCGGAATGGTGAACTGTCCGCCGTCGAAATCCAACCGGGTCAGGCGATACTCTTCGTCGTGGCCGCTGACCGTCGCTTCGATCACCGAGGTGGCCTCGTTGTCGAGCGCCAGCGGCAGGTCCAGGCGCGTGAAGATCTCGTGCACGTCGCCGGCCGCCGCAATGCGACCCGCGCGCATCAGCACCAGGTGGTCGGCCAGGCGCGCCACTTCCTCGGGCGAGTGACTGACGTGGATGATCGGGATCTCCAGTTCCCGGTGCAGCGTTTCGATCCACGGCAGGATTTCCTGTCGGCGTTCCAGGTCGACGGCCGCCAGCGGTTCGTCCATCAGCAACAGGCGCGGGCTGACCGCCAGCGCACGGGCAATGGCGACACGCTGGCGCTCGCCGCCGGACAGGGTGGCCGGGCTCCGTTGCAGCAGCGGGTCGATGCCCAGGAGGGCGATCGCGCGCTCGAGCGGGATGGAGCGCGCGGACGGCGGCACACGATTCAGACCGTACTCGAGGTTACCCTGCACCGAGAGGTGTTCGAACAGGCTGGCCTCCTGGAATACGTAGCCGACGGCCCGGCGGTGTGCCGGGACGAAGGTGTCCTCATCCTGCCACACCAGGTCACCCATCCTGAGGTAGCCGGCGGCGTGCCGGTCGAGGCCTGCTATGGCCCTCAGCAGTGAGGTCTTGCCGCATCCGGATGGTCCGAACAACGAAGTGATGCCGCGGCCCGGCAATTCCAGATTCACGTCCAGTTGAAAGGTGTCCAGGTCGAATCGGTAGCGGACTTCGATGGTCATGCACGCACCACTCGCAGGCGGCGGTTGAGCGCGTATACGGCCACCAGCATCAGGAACGACATCAGCAGCAGACTGGCGGACAGCCAGTGTGCATGCGCGTACTGGAGGCTCTCGACATGGTCGTAAACCGCGATGGAGACGACCTGGGTCTCGCCGGGGATGTTGCCGCCGATCATCAGTACCACTCCGAATTCGCCCAGCGTATGGGCGAAACCCAGCACGGCGGCCGAGAAGAAGCCGGCCCGCGCCAGCGGCACCGTCACGGTAAAAAAGCGGTCCACGGGCCCCGCCCGCAGGGTGGCGGCCACCTCGAGCGGCCTGCGGCCGACGGCAGCGAACGAATCCTGCAGCGGCTGCACGACAAAGGGCAGGGAATAGACGACCGAGCCGATGACCAGCCCGGTAAAGGTGAAGGCGAGCGGTCGGCCGCCCATGGCGGTCATCAGGCCGCCCACGGGCCCGTTTTGTCCGAGCGCCAGCAGGAGGTAGAAGCCCAGCACCGTGGGCGGCAGCACCAGTGGCAGCGCAATCATCGCCTCCAGCAGGAATTTGTACCGCCAGCGGGTACGGGCCAGCCACCAGGCGAGCGGCGTGCCGAGCAGCAGCAGCACCACGGTGCTGACGAACGCCAGTTTCAGCGTGATGGCCAGCGCGGTCAGGTCGGCTTCATTGAACATCGGGCACATCGTAGCCGTAAGCGCGGATCAGGGCACGTGCTTCTTCGGTCTGCACGAAGGTCAGGAAGGCGCGCCCTGCCGCGGTGTCCCTGAGCAGCACGGCCTGCTGCTCGATCGGGCTGTAGTGCGACTGGGGCGGCTCCCAACCCGATCCGCCAAACGTACGGCCCGGCGTTTCCAGCTGGGCTCGTGAAACGAAACCCAGGTCCGCATTGCCGCTGGCAACGAACTGGAACGTCTGGCCGATGTTCTCGCCGCGCACCAGTTTGCCGCCCAGCCGTTCCCAGAGCCCCAGGGACTCGAGCACCTCCCGGGCAGCCGCTCCATACGGGGCAAGCTGCGGGTTGGCGATGGCGAGGTGATCGAAGGCGTCGGTCAGCAGGACCCTGCCTTCCGCATCGACAAACTCCTCCAGGGGGCTCCACAGCACCAGCTTGCCCACGGCGAAGGTAAAGCGGCTGCCGGGCGCGATGCGCTGTTCGCGTTCGAGCCGCAGCGGGCGTTCGACGTCGGCGGAAAAAAAGGCGTCGAAGGGGGCCCCGTTGACGATCTGCGCGTAGTGCTTGCCGGTCGACCCGACGATCACCGTGATCTCGTGTCCGGTTGCCGCTTCGAAACGCTCGGCCAGGGCCTCCATTGCGTGGCGGAAATTGCTGGCCGCGGCCACGCGCAGCTCGGCGGCCGCCAGCGACTGCGGCGCCAGCATGGCTGCCGCCAGCAACGGCAGAATGCGGCCGCGCAGCGTCCAACTCCAGCGATTTTGTCCGTCGGGGGGGATATGCCCGCGGTTTGGCAACGGAATCCGAGCAGTCATCATTGTGCTTGCGTTCATCGTTGATGTTGGTGCCTGTTGCATCATAGCGGACCTGCGAATCCGCGACAGTCCGGTTCCGCAGAAGCCTTGCATCGGTGGTCTGGCCCGCGGATGCCCGGCGGCGCACAACGGAGGCGAACGCGACCCGCCGCCCCCGGTTGGGCAGGTCGAGCGAAGCGAGACCCCCCGCCGTCATGGAGCTCGGGACCGTGCCGGATTCTGTTGTGGAACGGTTTTGCTCTATTCCGTCTAAGAAGTCGTTCAGGAGATCGGTGGCCCTGCAGAGAGCCCGGGCCGTGATGTCAGTCCGTTCAGCGGGCCTGACAGTTCCTTGACAATCGGTTGATTTCGGCAGAAAATTCGCTTACCTACGTTTTCTGCCGCACCGGCAGAGGAGGCTGAAGAGGCAACAGTTCAGTCCGGGTGTCATCCCGGAAACAACTGCAGAAATTCGAAATTAAAATCAACAAAGTCCCTTGTGTCATCACTTTCACGGAACGAAATTGGGCAATGAAAAGGAGTTCAGGACATGAATAGACTGTCATTATTGTTATTGGCGCTTGGCAGCATGCTAACCGCGCCCGCAGTGTATGCGCAGATCCACACCGGAAATCTTTCGCTCAACTCACAGGCTGAGGTGAATGCCTTCGCCGAGTCCGCAGTCACCGAAATCACGGGCTCTCTGACAATCAGCGGTAGCGACATCGTTAATCTCAGCCCGTTATCTCTTCTCACCCGAGTGGGGACCTATCTGTCGATCAGCGATAACACGGCGCTAACCAACGTGGATGGATTCCAGAACCTCACGGAAGTCGGGTGGGGAATTTACGTATGGGAGAACACCGACCTGGTCAGTTTTTCCGGCTTTGATGCGTTGCTGCACACAGGAGACAATATCGACTTCTGGTTTAACGATTCACTGGTCACTGTTTCAGGGTTTGGCTCGCTTCAAAGTGTCGGTTGGTCCC
>CALKKN010000137.1 GCA_937995275.1 uncultured Lysobacterales bacterium
AGCCGTTCTACAACGTGTACGGCGGCACGCAGGACAACAACACGCAGGGCGGCCCGTCGCGCACCGACAACATCCACGGCATCCGCAACAGTGACTGGTTCATCACGCTGTTCGGCGACGGGCACCAGCCCGCGGTGGACCCGACCAATCCGGACATCGTGTACTCGGAGTGGCAGCAGGGCAACCTCGTTCGCTATGACCGGGTCAGCGGCGAGCAGGTCTACATCCAGCCGCAGCCCGAGGCCGGGGAGGAAGCCGAACGCTTCAATTGGGACGCCCCGATCCTGATCAGCTCCCATGACCCGGCCCGCTTGTACTATGCCAGCCAGCGGGTGTGGCGCTCGGACGATCGCGGCGACAGCTGGACGCCGGTCAGCGGCGACCTGTCACACGGACGCGACCGCCTGAAGGAACCGATGATGGGCCGCGTCTGGAGTTTCGACGCATCCTGGGACCTGTGGGCGATGTCGCGGTACGGAACCATCACCTCCCTGTCCGAATCGCCGCTGGTCGAAGGCCTGCTCTACGCCGGAACCGACGACGGCCGGATCCACGTGACGGACGACGGCGGCGCCAACTGGCGTGCGATCGAGCGGCTGCCCAGCGTGGCGGACAATTTTTTCGTGAACGATATCAAGGCGGACCTCCACGACGCCGACACCGTGTACGTAGTGGTCGACGACCACAAGTCGGGCGACCTGTCCCCCTACGTTTACCGGAGCACCAACCGCGGCGGTACCTGGACCCGAATATCCGACGGTCTGCCGGAACGGCATGTCGTCTGGCGTCTCGTTCAGGACCCGGTCAAGCCGGACCTGCTGTTCGTCGGCACCGAGTTCGGGGTGTTTTTCACCATCGACGGCGGCGAGAGGTGGGTCAAACTGTCCGGCGGCGCGCCGACGATCCCGTTCCGCGACCTGGTCATCCAGACCCGCGAGAACGACCTGGTCGCCGCCACCTTCGGGCGCGGCTTCTGGATTCTCGACGACTACAGCCCGCTGCGGGAGGTCAGTGAGGAACAGCTGCAGCAGGAGGCCGTGTTGTACCCCGTCAAGGACACCTGGTGGTACCTGCCAAAATTGACACTCGGCGATTTCGAATTCGGCGGCAAAGCCAGTCAGGGGGATGCCCTGTTCATGGCGCCCAATCCGCCCTTCGGCGCGGTATTCACGTACTATCTGCGGGACGGTTTCAAGACTGCCCTGGAGCAGCGGCGCGAAGCCGAGAAGAAGCTGGAAAAGGCCGGCGAGGATACGCCATATCCGGGCTGGGACGCGCTGCGCCGGGAAGAAATCGAAGAATCGCCGGCCGTCGTCCTGACCGTCCGTGACGAAGCCGGCAACGTCGTCCGGTACGTCGAAGGGCCGATCGAGGCGGGCTTTCATCGCGTGGCCTGGGATTTGCGGTATGCGCAGTCCACACCGTGGAAGCCGGAGCCGGCGGAGCCGGATTACATCCGGATTCCCGGCCCGCTGGCCCAGCCGGGCACCTACAGCGTCAGCCTGGCCGCGCGGGTGGATGGCCAGTTGACGGATCTCGGTCCGCCGCAAAGCTTCGACGTGATCCCGCTGAGGCAGCGCGGATTGACCGGAGCGCCGCCGGGCGAAGTCACGGCATTTGCCCTGCGGCTCGACGATCTCAACCGGGAGGTCACCGGCGCGGGCGCGGCCATCGAGGCCCTGCTGACCGAAACCGCGGCCATCCGCGAGACGCTGCTGCGTTCGCGCGCGCCGCAGGAACTGCACGAGCGGGCCCGCAACATCGAACTGGTATTGCTGGATCTCCAACAACAGCTGCAGGGTGACGAAACCCGCAGCTTGTACAGCGAGGAAGGCCCCGTGCCCATCAGCCGCCGGTTGGAAGTAGCCGTGCTCGGCACCTTCCGCTCCACCTATGGACCGACTGTCACGCACCGCCGCAGCGCGGAGATCGCAGAAAGCGAGTTCGAAGAGTTGCATTCGCGCCTGCAACAGATCGGCGACAGCGACCTGCCGGCATTGCGGCGCGACCTCGATGCCGCCGGCGTGCCCTGGACGCCGGGGCGTACCGTGCCGGGGCTCGAATAGGGCGCATGTTCAGGCGTCTGCGAATGCGGTCCCTCATGGCGGGCCTGGTGACCGGCGCGTCGCTGCTGCCCGCCACGCTGGCGGCGGACGGGACGAACGGTGAAACCGGGGAAAGCCGGCGTACCATGGAGACCGTCGTCGTCACCGCCACGCGCATCGAAGAGTCGCTGCTGGACGCCACCGAAGCGGTTTCGCTGGTCGATGCCGAGGAGATCAGGCGCTGGGCCCCGGATGTCCTGGCGGAAATGCTGCGGGGCATGCCCGGCACATTTTTCCAGCAGACTACGCCCGGCCAGGGAATCCCCATCATCCGCGGATTGAAGGGCTCGCAGGTGCTGCACCTGGTGGACGGCATGCGGCTCAACAACGCATTCTTCCGCGATGCGCCCAACCAGTACCTGGGCCTGGTGGACCCGTACGCCACAGCTCGGACCGAGGTGATTCGCGGATCCGTTCCGTCACTTTACGGTGCCGACGCGATGGGCGGGGTGGTTCACGTCCTGACGCGCGAGCCCACCCTGGACGGTTCGGAATGGCGAGCCGAGGGCCGCCTCTACGGCAGCTACGGCAGCGCCGACTCGAGCCTGGTCGGCCGAGCCGAGGCCGCCGCGGGACACGAGCGAACAGTCCTATCGGGCGGCATCACCTGGCGTGACCACGGCGACCGCAGGACCGGCGGGGGCGAGACCGTGCGGCCCAGCGGCTACCGGGCCGAGGCCGCCGACATAAAGTGGCGTCAGAACATCGGCGAACGCTCGGCACTGATGCTGTCAGCCCAGTACCTGGAGCAGCCTTCGACCCCGAGGGTCGACGAACTGGTGCCGGGTTACGGCCAGTCGGAGCCTTCCTCGGAACAGTACGAGTTCAGGCCGAATCGGCGTGAATTCCTGCATGCGCGTTACCGGCTGGAAGGGCAATCGCGATGGTTCAAGCGTTTCGAGGCCCACCTGGCGCGGCAAACCATCACCGACGATCGTCTGACGCAGGATTTCGGCGAGCCGGTGGTGACCGAAGAACTCAACGAAAGCGTGCTCGATGGGCTGACCCTGCAGTTCAATACGCCCTGGGGCGGCAACCAGTCTGTCGACCGCGAGCTGGTGTGGGGCTTCGAATACTACACCGACGAAGTGTCCAGCAGCCGGCGGCGCAGTGCCGGTGACGGGGCGCCCTCGGTCCCGGTACGGGGGCGGTTTCCGGATGGATCGACCATGGACAGCGCAGCCGTATACGCTTCCAACCGCTGGCACTGGGAGCGGCTGACGCTGGAGACCGGGCTGCGGTACAGCTGGTTCGAGATCTTCCTGCCGGCGTCGACGGAAATCGGCGACGTGCGCCTGACTCCGTCGGACCTGACGGGCGACATCCACCTGGGCTACGAATTTGGGCCGGGCATGCACCTGCTGGGCAACATCGGCCGCGGTTTCCGTCCGCCGAACATCTTCGATCTCGGTACGCTGGGAACCCGTCCGGGCAACCGCTTCAACGTGCCTAACCCGTCGCTGGAGCATGAGTCCGTGTGGAGTTACGACCTCGGCATCAAGCTGGCCCGTTCGAACTGGGAGGTGGAAGCCTACCTGTGGTACGCCGACTACCGCGACAAGATCAGCTCGCGGGAGACCGGCGAGGTGACGCCCGAGGGCCGCACCGTGGTGCGCGGCGAGAACCTGAACAAGGCCCGGCTCTACGGCGTGGAGACTGGGGTGCGTTACCTGACGGAAGGCGGCCTGGATCTGTACGCTGTGGTCAACTACACCTGGGGCGAGGAAGGAGAACCGGGAGCAGAATTCCTCCCGGCGGACCGCATTCCGCCGTTGA
>CALKKN010000138.1 GCA_937995275.1 uncultured Lysobacterales bacterium
AAGAGATCGGGGTTCATCGCCGTCTGCTGGCCTTCTATCTCCCCCTGTTTGAGCAACTGGCCCTTGAGGATCTGCCCCGGCGGGATGGTCTCGACGTAGACCGTTTTGATATCCGGGTGTTTGGACTGGAAGTCCCCGATCAGCTCTTCCATGACCATGAACTGATTGCCCGCCAGGTACATGACGAGATCGGCCGTATAGGAATCGCCGATGGCGCCCATGACGACGGTGCCGTCGCTGTGAAAGGTCCGGTAGTCGGCGCCGTGGCCGGCGTCGCCGGGTTCGGCCGCATACAGCTGCGCGGTTAGTAACAAGGCCAGTGCGGCCACAATATTTGCCAGTTTCTTCATGTCAAAGACTCCTCCAGGTTCTTGGTATTGGCTGTCGCCCGTAACCGGGCAGTCAGATTTTTTCGTAGGTCCAGCCCTGCTGCATCCTGAGCACGACGCGGTCGAGGGCCGAATAGTGGGTATTGGCCTCCGGCACCAACTGCACCCTGACGCCCTGCTCTTCCAGGCGTTTGATGGCCCGGCTGCAGGCGTAGAACAACACGTCCTCCTCGGCAAGCTGCCGGATTCGTTCGGCGAACGGCGTGACGTCGCTGCGCAGCAGATTCAGCCCACCTTCGTTGGCGACGATTTCCACCCGGCGCTGCGGCGAAGCGTCGGCAGCAGCCATGAGTTCGTCCGCCCGGTTCAGTGCCATTTCCATGTGCTGCCGGTCGGAACTCGCCACGTGCAGCAACCACCGCTCCTGGCTGGCGGGGACGACCGACGCGGTCGCGTCCGGCCCGCCGACGGGCAGACGCGCGGCAAACCACCCGCCGGCCACGCCGACGGCCAGCACCATAAGGGCGGCTGCAGCCAGGCCGAAGAGGCTTCGGCGCGGCAGCGAGCGCGCGGGGCGCCGCTGCGGCTCAGGGGGGTCACGGTAGGCATGCTGAACCAGTTCCTTGAGCTTGCGGTGCTGGCAGAGCCGCCCGTCCAGCTCGGAATCCTGCTCGGCCCGCGCAAAGATCCGGTTCTCTTCGTCAGCTTCGAGTTCACCGTCGGTGAATGCGCAGAGCTGTTCGTCAGAGATCAAGTCGTCCTTTTTCATTTGATTCGTCTCACCTTGGAAGGCAGGTCCGTACCGGCCCTCGCTTTGACGTCCAGCAGACGGTCGCGCAACGCGCTCCGCCCGCGGCTCAGTCGGCTCATAACGGTGCCGACGGGGATTTCCAGAATTCCAGCGACCGCGGCATAGGAAAAACCTTCCAGGTCGACCAGCGTCACGACCTGGCGCTGGGCGAGCGGCAGGGTGCCCACGGCCTTCCGGACCCGCTGCGCGACCTGGTCTTTCTGGGTCGCGTGCTCCGGTGTCCACTGTTCGATCCCCGGCGGCATGTCGCCACAGGTTACTTCGCGCCGCACGCGATGGTGGTCCGCCAGGCAGTTCGCCATGATGCGGAACAGCCATGCGTCGGCCGCCTCGATGTCGCGCAGGTGTTTTTGCTTGCGCAGCGCCTGATAGCAGGTCTGCTGCACCAGGTCGTCCGCCAGCGTCGGGTCGTGCGTCCAGGAGAACGCCATGCGGTACAGCCGGTTCCGGCTGTTGGCAAGAATGCTCCTGAACAGTCTTTTCTGATTGATCCCGGCCAGTACCCTCATCCAATCGCCCCGTGGTCGTTTTCTGGTTTGGAACTACTCTACCAAGACGGCCCCGGGGCCGCATTTATTCCAACGGCCGCCTTTTTTTTCGATATTGACGGATTATTTTCGGCCTTCACCGCGTCCTTTCTTACCGAGGCCGCCGTGCGGCCGGTCCGCGCGGGCTGCGTGGGCAATCGTTCCAACGGCCATTTGAGACCAGGAGACCACCATGAAAAACAGCTTCCACTCTTACCTCGCATGCGGGCTCGCAGCCTTGCTGGCGGCCATCGTAGCGCCCGCAGCCATGGCACAGGAGGAAAAACCGTTCGCCGAACACAAGTTCGTTCTGCAAATCAGCGACATGGACCCGGACAAGCAGACGCTGGTGCTGAACGTCGCCGGCAACATCATGAAAGCCTATGGTCAGGACCAGGCCGATGTCGAGATCGTCGCCTTCGGACCGGGGCTGAGATTGCTGTTCGAGGAAAACGCGAACGCCGGGCGCATCGAGGGACTGGTTCAGAGCGGCGTCCGCTTTGCGGCCTGCAACAACACCATCAACAACATGGGCAGGATTCTGGGCGGCCCGCCGGAGCTCAATTCACATGCGACGGTCGTTCCCGGGGGCATCGTGCGCATCAAGGAACTCGCCGACCAGGGCTACCTGCTGGTCAAGCCATAGAGTCCGGACAATACAGAACCACAAGCAAAGCACACCATAGTGACGGAGTTTAAAACCATGACCATAACTACTTACAGGAAAGCGATATTTGCGAGCCTCGTCTGGCTGACCGCGATGCTGGCATCCGGCACGGCGGGCGCCGCCAACTGGCTGCTGCTGCAGGGAACGGAACCGGATGGCTCGGCCGACCTGGCGAGGGTCTGGGGATTCGTGCAGGTCCAGTACCAGAAAGACCAGAGCGACCCCGATGCGCTCGGGCGCTATATCCCGCCGAAGCTCATCGGGCCGAACCTCGACTCCCAGTCCGCCTTCAACGTCAACCGGGCGCGCATCGGCGTGCGTGGCGTCGCCATGCCGCTGGACAGCAAGATCAATTACTTCCTGCTGCTGGAAATGGGCAACAACGGCATTACCGAGCCGACCGGCTCATTCGCCAAGGCGACGGACGCCAGCCTCACGTTCAACCACATTCCCGGCGCCCGGATCCGGGCCGGCCTGTTCAAGTATCCCGGGGCCGAGGAGGGCTTGCAGGCCATCCACGTGTTCGACTACATCAACTTCACCTGGGTAACCCAGCAGATGCTGCTGGAACGGTTCCCGAACCGCACCTACTCGCCGAACATCCCTCCTCAGACCCTGCCCCCCGCAGAAAGCCTGCAGGGCTTCGACGAGAGTGTGGGCGCATTCCGCGACGTGGGCGTACAGGTCTTCGACGCGTTCAACTTCGGCGAGAGCTGGGAACTTTCGTACGCCGCCATGATCGGCAACGGCAACGGTCTGAATTTCAGCGACAACAACGACGACAAGGATCTCTACCTGTACGCCTCGCTGGAAAAGGTCTATGGCGGCCGGGGCCCGCGGCGGGAGGGGCTGAAGATGTTCGCGTGGAGCCACACCGGCGTGCGCACCGCCGATCTGACCAACGACGGCATCCACAACCCCGAAGATTACGACCGCGACCGCTACGGCGTCGGCGCCAAATACCTGCGCAACGGCATCCGCGTCTCCGCGGAGTACATGTGGGGCGAAGGAATGATCTGGCAGGCGCCGCACAACCCATCGTTCGGCATCGGCCCTGGCCAGGGCAACCCCGGCGCCCCCGGCAACGGGGCCTTCGCCGAATCCGACGGCTACTACATCGAGGGCGGGTACCGCTTCCCCGGCACCAAGTGGGAACTGGACGCGCGCTATGACGTCTACAACCGGCTCGACGGCGACCGCTTCGAAATCCAGTACAAGCGCACCACGCTAGGGGTGCAGTACTTCTTCAATCCGCGGGTTCGCCTGGCATTCAACTACGAGTTCCGCAGCGGCGAAGCGAAGAATTTCCCGTCCGGCGCCGGACCGAATGCCCAGGTCGACGGAATCGACGACCGTATCGGGGTACAGGTCACCGGCATCTGGTCGCAGTAGGTAAGCGGGCCTGGCAACCCTCCGGCGCCCCGGTCCCGGTGGCCGGGGCGCCGTCGATTGCAGCCAGGGCCGACTTGCGTCGGCTGGCCTGCGAGACGGGTCTGCCAATAAACTCCCGGAGATGATGACCTTGTCGAGTCGCACCAGGCCGCCCCCCCAAACGGTCAGCCACTTGGCGCTGGCCCTGCTGGCGCTCTGCCTGGGCTTCCCGGTTCAGCTCGCCGCCGAGGACCCTCCTGCGACGCGCGACCCGCGCGCGTACTTCTTCGCGCAGACCTTCGGCGACCTGCCCGAGGAACTGGAGGAAGCCCGCGAATCGGGCAAGTTCGGGCTGATGCTGTTTTTCGAACAGGAGGGCTGCCCCTACTGCGAGCGAATGATGAAGACCATCCTGAATCAACCCGGGGTGCAGGACTGGTATCGCGAGCGCTTCGTCAGCATCGCCGTGGATATCAACGGTGACATCGAGTTGCGGGACGTTGACGGGATCAGCCTGCCGTCCAAGGTCTTCGCCGAGCATCGCAGGGTCAAGACGACGCCGACCATCTCGTTCATCGATCTGACCGGGGCCGAGGTTTATCGAAGGGTGACCATGGTGAGCGGAGTCGACGAATTCCTGCGGATGGGCGAATACGTTGCCGGAGGCCACTATACCGACACCGCCTGGAAGGACTACGCGGCGCGGGCCGGCGCGGAGCGGCCGCCCGCGCCGGTGCCCCTGGCGCACGACTTCAGCGAACTGCGCGCGACAGCCGAGGCCGGCGGCCTGAACCTGCTGCTCGCCGTGACCCGCGAGGGCTGCCCCTATTGCGCGCAGTTACGCCGGGAAATCCTGGCGCCGATGATCCTCGGCGGGGAGTATTCGGGCCGGGTGCTGATCCGTGAGATGATGATGGAGCCCGACACGCCCGCGGTGGATTTCGCCGGCCACGACACAACCACATCCGCCATGGCCGCCCGCTACGACCTCAGCATTACCCCGACCGTGATCCTGCTGAGCCCGGCCGGCCGGTTGCTGGCCCCACCGATCGTCGGCATCAACAACAGCGAGATGTACGGTCACTATCTCGATCAGGCCATCGCCACGGCGGCATCCGCCGCGTCGCCGGAAACGCAGGCTGCACAGGAGTAAAACGATGGAGTGGACCCCGGTATACAAGGTTGCGGCCCTCGCATTTCTGCTGGGCATCGTGTTCGGCGCAATCGGCAACAAGACGAATTTCTGCACCATGGGTGCCGTCAGCGACTGGGTCAACATGGGCGACAAGAACCGCCTGCGGTCCTGGCTGCTCGCGATCGGGCTGGCGATGGTGGCAACGCAGGTCCTGCGGGGCCTGGGTATCGTCGACCTCGGCGAAGCCATTTACCTGACGCCCAATTTCGGCTGGCTGGGGTACCTGCTGGGCGGGTTCCTGTTCGGCATCGGCATGACGCTTGCGTCCGGCTGCGGCCAGCGCACGCTGGTTAGGGTCGGCGGGGGCAACCTGAAATCCCTGGTGGTCATGCTGTTCCTGGGGCTGACCGCCTACATGACGATGCGCGGACTTCTGGCCCTGGTCCGAGTGAACGTTATCGACGTGACCAACGTCAGCCTGGCTGCGGGCAGCCAGGGGATCGATACCCTGATCGCCTCGAGTGCCGGGCTGGACAATGCCCCCGTGGTTATGTGGGTGGTGACGGCGATACTGGGCGGCGGCATGATCGTCTATGCGCTCGCTGCCCGGGAATTCAGGCGCAGCTTCGACAACCTGCTGGCCGGAATCGTCATTGGCCTGATCATCCCGGCGGGCTGGTACGTAACCGGCGTGGTGGGCTTCGACGATTTCGAACCGGTGCGCCTGGAGTCCTACACGTTCGTCGCGCCGACGGGCGAGAGCCTCCAGTACCTGATGACCTTCACCGGCTCCACGATCAGTTTTGGCGTCGCGGCCGTGTTCGGCGTCATCCTGGGTTCGTTCCTCTACGTGATCGCCACCGGGAAATTCCGGCTGGAGTATTTTGTCGGAGGCTCCGACATGATCCGACATATCATCGGCGGAATCCTGATGGGGTTCGGCGGCGTGCTGGCGCTCGGCTGTACCATCGGCCAGGGCGTCACCGGCATGTCGACGCTGGCCCTGGGCTCGCTGATGGCTCTGATCAGCATCGTGTTCGGCAGCGCCCTGACAATGAAGGTCGAGTACTACCTGCTGGACGAGGCCGGGTTCGGCCCGGCCCTGCGCCAGGCGCTCGCGGACATGAATCTGGCGCCGGCCCGCAACGGCGCCCCGCGGGAATAGCGCATCCGCGGGCCCAGGCCGGCAGGAACTACTTCAGCTTGAGCTGCGTCTTCTTCTTGTCGCCCATGAACTTCGTGATGTCCTTCAGCGCACCTTCGTGCCGCTTCTTCATCTTGTTGTAATCCGAGTAGCGGCTGACGCGCTGGCGAAGGTACACCATCTCCCGGTCGTCCATCTCGACGTACATCGAGACCATGACTTCGTCGTTGTCGTCCAGCAGCCCCTCGACAGCCTTCTTGTCCATGTTGGTCATGTTGACCGTCGTGCCGTCCGCCAGCTGACCGTCGATGCGGGACCCGATCCTCTGCACGTTGCCCATGTTGTAGATGCTGTCGCGGTAGACGATGGTCTTGTCCGTCGAGTAGACCTTGGTGCCGCCGCAGCCGCCCAGCGCCACCAGGCAAGCCAACAGCAGGCCGACGGCCAGGTGCCGGGCGAGGGAAAAATCGCGGTGGCGCGGGAGGGAGATCGTCGTGTTCATGGGCGCTTGCTCCAGGGAGTGTAATCAACGCCCAAATTAACCTTTCACCCTGCCGAGATCAACCGTTCCGGAGCGTTCGGACAGGAGTTGGCAGGAAGCCTGGCGCCGCCGGAGCCGGACCGGTACTGCTACCGGGGGTCGTCCCTGTCCTTGCCGTCGCCTTTGTAGATATTGCTTTCCGGCATGACGTACTGCCCGCCCACCACGTTGCGCGGCCCGTAGCGGTAAACCCGCCGCTTGGAGCCGTCGAGGCTCCACTCCCAGTCCATCTCGCGCTTGTTCACCTCGATCGTCTCGGTGCGGCTGTAGCCGTAGGGGTAGCCGTAACCCCAGTAGGGGCCCCAGTAGCCGTAGGCATGCGGGTACCGCCAGTAGACCGAGCGGTTGTAGTAGCCGGGATGGTACCAGCCGGTGCCGTACACCACCGTGGCTCCGGTCCAGTACCGGTTGTAGTAACCGCCCGTGCTGGTGTAAGCGGCCTGTCCGGTCGAATCGTCGAAGGATTTCAGCCGCACGAAGGTGACGTTGTAGGCCGGGTCGTTCGGCGGAATCGTGTAAATCGCTTCGGGTACTTCGCGCGCCGCCCGCCACGGCCCGTGCGGGTTGCTGGCCGAGTACCAGGCACCCTCGTGGCAGAGGTAGAAGAAGTTGTTGTGCAGGAGGACCTGGTAGGGCGTGTTTTCGCCCCTGCGCAGCACAGTGCCCTCGATCGCCACGAAACTCGGCTCGCCGAACCAGGGCACGGTCAGGGCGTCTCCGCCAGAGGCGTCGACCACCGCCGTTGTCTCCTCGGTCGCGTCGAGCATGGCCTGGCGGGCCGCCGCGGTACCCGGCACCGCGGCCAGAGCGCCAGCCTTCGGATGGTCCTCGGGAATCGCAGCGAAATCGGCCGGCAGGGATGGCACTGAGTACCACATGCGCCGCATGTCGCGCGTGGTGAACCAGCGGCCGGACAGCATCAGGTAATAGCGCCCGTCGAGGAAAAACAGATCGCTGCGGGTGTTGGTGACGTACTGCAGCCCGGTGCCCGGAATCGCCTCCAGCGCCGGGGGGCCG
>CALKKN010000139.1 GCA_937995275.1 uncultured Lysobacterales bacterium
CCAGCGCGTCGCCGAAGGCGTCGAACTGGGTGCCTTCCCAGGCGTTCTTGTCGTGGTTGCTGACGAACAGCATGCGCATCGCTTCGCGGGGCCACGAGTTCTCGTCGGTGTAGTGATAGACGCCGAGCGCGCCGACGTCCGCCTTGCCCTGCGCGATCCGGTGGACCGTCCCGTACCAGGACCAGGCGTAGGTCATGTCGAAAGCCCTTTGGTGCAGGTCCCGGGTCTCCCACTCGGCCAGCATGAAGACCGGGCGGATGGCGTCGAGTTCGGCGCGCGCCGTGTCCCAGAAATCCAGCGGCACGAAGCCCGCCACGTCACAGCGGAAGCCGTCCAAGCCGACTTCGGTGACCCACCATTTCATCGCCTCGGTCATGTAGCGCCGCAGCCCCGGCTGGGAGAAATCCAGCTGGATGACGTCCGACCAGTCGGTCCAGGCCGGCGAGTGGAACTCGCCCCGCCAGTTGCGCCGGTACCACTCCGGATGCTGTTCCACCAGCGGATTGTCCCAGGCCGTGTGGTTGGCGACCCAGTCCAGGATCACGTACATGCCCAGTTCGTGCGCCGCCGCCACGAATTTCTTGAGACTGTCCAGGTCGCCCAGCTCGGCGCTCACGCTCTTGTAGTCGCGGATCGAATAGGGGCTGCCGAGTTCGCCCTTGCGGTTCTTCACACCGATCTCCTGCACCGGCATCAGCCACAGGATGTCCACGCCGAGTTCCTGCAGGCGCGGCAGCTGCCGGGCGGCGGCTTCGAAGGTTCCCGCGGGCGTGAACTGGCGCGTGTTGATCTGGTAGATGACCGCGTCGCGGCTCCATTCCGGATGTTCGAGCTTCACGTAGGGTGCGGGCATATGGGCCTCTTCGGCGAGGGCGGCCAGCGGGCTCATCAGGAGCATGCCCAGAGCCAGGCCCGGCCAGAAGTGAATCGGTTTTTTCATTTGACTATCTCACGCTCTCCGGCTCGGCTTCCTTGTCCACCATCAGGGTTGCGAAGCCGGCCACTATCATGCACACACCGCCGATCACCAGCCCGTAGATCGCGTTGGCGCTGAAGAACTCGCGCAGCACCAGGCCCAGCACGGAGGCTGCAATGAGCTGCGGGATGACGATGAAGAAATTGAAGATGCCCATGTAGATGCCCATCTTCGCGGTCGGCAGCACATCCGACAGCAGCGCGTAGGGCAACGACAGGATCGAGGCCCAGGCGATGCCCACGCCGATCATCGGCACGATCAGCCAGGCCGGATCTTGGATAAAGAGGAAGCTGATCAGCCCGGCGCCGCCGATCAAGAGGTTCAGCAGGTGCGACCGGCGGCAGCCCAGGCGGTGCACGACGATGGGGATCGCAATGGCCGCCAGCGCTGCAAAACCGTTGTACGAGGCGAACAGCACGCCAACCCAGTTGGCGCCGTCGTTGTAGGCCTGGCCGGTCACGTCGGTCGCGCCGAAGTGATGGGCGGTCACGGCCGCCGTGCTGTAGATCCACATCGCGAACAGCGCAAACCAGGAGAAGAACTGCACCACGGCCAACTGCTTCATCACCCGCGGCATGTTGAACAGGTCCTCGACGATGTGGTAAAGGCCATTGTCGGTGCGGCCGGCATTCTGCATCTGGCCGGTGACGATCTGCAGCAGGCCGAAGGCAATGCCGCCGATTGCCAGGATGTACAGCTGCTTGTCCAAGTCGCGCAGGGCGATCCAGGCGAGCAGGGCGGCACCGGCCACGATCCATCCGAGGCCGCCGTTGCGGTACTTGGCCGCGGGGCGCGGTTCGATCTCCTCGAATGCCTCCGCCTCTTCCTCGCCGGCCTCGAAAGCGGCGATCTCCTCCGGCGAATATTCCTTGCTCGAGAACACGGTCCAGGATACGGCGGCCAGGAACACCGCGCCGCCCAGGTAAAAGGACCACTTGACCGTATCCGGGATCTGCCCGGGGCCGGCCGTGTTGCTGACCTCGAACCAGTTCGCCATCATCCACGGCAGGGCCGAAGCGACGATCGCGCCGATGCCGATGAAGAAACTCTGCATCGCGAAGCCGAGCGTGCGCTGGTGTTTCGGCAGGTTGTCGCCGACGAAGGCACGGAACGGCTCCATCGAGATGTTGATGCTGGCGTCCATGACCCACAACATGCCGGCCGCGACCCACAGGTAGGGTGAATTCGGCATCAGGATCAGCGCCAGCGAGGCCAGGATGGCGCCGCCCAGGAAGTAAGGCCGCCGCCGGCCGAGGCGATTCCAGGTGCGGTCGCTCATGTAGCCGATGATCGGCTGCACCACCAGCCCGGTGACCGGCGCCGCCACCCACAGGATCGGCAAATCCTCGATTTCCGCCCCGAGCGTCTGGAAAATCCGGCTGACATTGGCATTCTGCAGCGCAAAGCCGAACTGAATGCCCAGGAACCCGAAACACATGTTCCAGATCTGCCAGAAACTGAGTGCCGGCTTTTGCGTCATCTGGCCTCCGCTTCGAAACGAATCGCCGTACCACCGCCGGGGGCGAGCCGAAGTTTGAGCACGTCGTCACGGCCGACCTCCCGCGTCTCGATTTCGAGCGCGTAGGGATTGGTGCGCCAGTGTGCATGGTAGCCGTCACGGTAAATCTGTGCCGAGTAGCGCCGGCCCGGTTCCAGGAAACCCAGCGGAATCTCCAGTTCGCGCGGTTCTTCGTCGGTGATCGCCCCGAGGTACCAGTCCGGGCCGCCCCGCTCCTGGCGGGCGAATACCACGTAATCGCCGACCTCGCCGGCCACGGCGATACTCTCCTCCCAGTCGGCCGGCACGTCGACAATGAACTGGAAAGCGTCCGGCCGCGCCTCGTAGTTTTCCGGCAGGTCAGCCGCCATCTGCACCGGGCTGTAAACCGTTACGTACAGCGCCAGCTGCTTGGCCAGCGTGGTCTGCACGCGGTGTTGCGACTCCATTCCGAACGGCGTCAGGTCGAAAATGCCCGGCGTAAAGTCCATCGGTCCGGACAGCAGGCGCGTGTAGGCCAGGATGACGGTGTGCTCGGGCGAATTCGGCGGCACGCCCCAGGCATTGAACTCCTGGCCCTTGGCGCCCTCGCGGGTCAGCCAGTTCGGGTAGGTCCGGCGCAGGCCGGTGTCCTTGACGGGTTCGTGCGTGTTGATGCTGATCCGGCGCTTCGCCGCCTCGGTCACCGACCGCAGGTATTCGCCGACCGTGAACTGGCCGTCGTGCCACTCGTAATGCACGCGGCCGTCTTCGTCGACCCGCTTGATGTCGCCGCCATCCGCCACGTAGCCCGTCTTGACCTGCCGGACCCCGACCGACTCGTAGAGGTCGAAAGCCGCATCCATCTGCTCGGCGTAGTTCGTGACGCTGCCCGAGGTTTCGTGGTGGCCGATCAGCCGCACGCCCTTCTGCCGCCCGTATTCGCCGACCGCCCGGATGTCGAAATCCGGGTAGGGCTCGTCGAAACGGAACAGATCGCCATTGTGGAACCAGTCGCCGTCCCAACCGATGTTCCAGCCTTCCACCAGCACCCCGTCGAAGCCGTATTTTGCGGCGAAGTCCATGTAGCGCTTGGTTTCCCCGGTGGTGGCGCCATGGATCGGGCCGCTGCCCCAGGTGCGCTTGCGGATATGCATGGCCCACCAGATGCCCACGTACTTGCCCGGCTCCACCCAGGAAACGTCGCCCAGCGCGTTGGGCTCGTTCAGGTTCAGGATCAGGCTGGAGTTGAGCAGCCCCACGGCATCGTCCGCCAACTGGATCGTTCGCCAGGGCGTCTTGAAGGGCGCCGATGCCTTGACGCGAATGCCGTCCGACCAGGGCGTCAGGTTGGCCTGGAATACGCGGTCCCGGCGCTGGTCGAGCACGAAGGCCGCGTAATCGGTGAGCGCTGCCTCGTGGATGCTCAGGTGGACTCCGCCGGCTGTCCGCAGCGTCATCGGCGTGTGCGCGGTCTCCACCTCATCGACGCCGGTGGTGCGGTAAAGATATTCGTAACGGTTGTA
>CALKKN010000140.1 GCA_937995275.1 uncultured Lysobacterales bacterium
GCGGCCGGCCTCGTGCCGGCCGTTGTCTCTGGCGGAGTACGCATCGCGCCGGATCCGTAATTTCCCAACGAGGTTTCCAACGTGTCATCGCGTCGAGTTGTTGTTACGGGCCTGGGCCTGATCTCTCCGGTGGGTAACTCCGTTGCCGACGGCTGGGATGCCGTTTGCCATGGGCGCAGCGGCATCGGCCCCATTACGGCGTTCGACGTGTCGGAACTGAGCACGCGCATCGGCGGCGAAATACGCGACTTCGAGGTTACCGACTACATTTCGGGCAAGGACGCGCGCCGTTACGACAAATTCATGCACTACGGGCTTTCCGCCGCGCAGGACGCCATGCGGGAGGCGGGCCTGCTGGCGGAGGACCACGGCGCGGACCCCGAGCGTGTCGGCTTCGCCATCGGCGCCGGAATCGGCGGCATCGCCTCGATCGAGGAGAACATGCTGATCTACCGGGACAAGGGGCCGCGGCGGGTTTCGCCGTTTTACATTCCCGGATCGATCGTCAACATGATCGGCGGTGTGTTGTCCATCACTTACGGGTTCAAGGGCCCCAATATGGCGGTGGTCACGGCCTGCACGACGTCAACGCACAACATCGGACTGGCGGCGCGGCTGATCAGGTACGGCGATGCAGACGTCATGGTCGCAGGCGGTGCGGAATACGCTACCACACCCACGTCGCTGGCCGGTTTCATCTCCGCCAAGGCCATGTCCTCCCGCAATGACGATCCGGAGGGCGCCAGCCGCCCCTGGGACCGCGACCGGGACGGCTTCGTGCTGGCCAACGGGGCCGGGGTCGTGGTCGTCGAGGAACTCGAACACGCGCGGCGGCGGGGCGCGAACATCTACGCGGAGATCAGTGGCTTCGGCATGAACGGCGATGCACACCACATGACGGCGCCGCCGGAAGACGGCGCAGGCGCAGCCCGTTGCATGCAGATTGCGCTGCGCGACGGGGGGGTCGACCCCCAATCGGTCGATTACATCAACGCGCACGGCACCTCGACCCCGCTGGGCGACCGCGCGGAATCCGACGCGGTCAAGACGGTATTCGGCGACCACGCCCGGCGGCTTGCCGTGAGTTCGACCAAGTCGATGACGGGACACATGCTCGGCGCCGCGGGCGGCACCGAGGCGATTTTCACCATCCTGTCGATTCGCGACGGCATTGTGCCACCGACCATCAACCTGGAAAATCCCGGCGAAGGCTGCGACCTGGACTACGTGCCGAACGAGGCTCGTGACATGCGGGTCGACGTGGCGCTTTCCAACTCGTTCGGCTTCGGCGGGACGAACGGCACGCTGGTGTTCTCCAGGTTGCGGGATTAGGGCCTGTCCGCGGGAAGTCGGCACCTGGCGATGTCGCTGCCGGCCCCTGGGGGCGAGGCCGTGAACCGCCCGGTGCAGCGGGTGCGGTGGCTCGACCGGGTACCTGACCTGCTGGGTCTGGCGCAAGCGGAGCCCGCGACGTTTCCCTATCTGCTCGAAAGCGCTGCGCGAGGCGAACTCGGCGGCTGCAGCATGTTGCTGTTCGCCTCCGGTGCCGCCCTGGTCGCCGGTGCGGACGGCGAGGTGCAGGGTCCCGGGGTCGGCGACTCCTTCCTCGACAGGCTCAGCTCCTGGTTCGCGCAGGAGGGGCAGCCCGGCGCCGCCGCGCAGGACGTTTCAGGGCCGCAGCTGCCCTTCGGGGGAGGCTGGTTCATCTACCTCGGCTACGAGATGGCCGCTCAGGTGGAACCGACCCTGCGCCTGCCGCGGAACACGACGGGCCTGCCGAACGCCATCGCGCATCGCTGTCCCGGCGCGGTTATCGTGGTCCACGGCCGCGCACCCGGCGAGCCCGACCGCGCGGCCGTGGTCGCCGAATCGGCCGAAATCCTGGAGCACCTGCTGGAACGGGTCGACCGTGTTGCGGACGGGGATGCTTCCGCTGACGAGGCCCCCATCCCGCCCCTGGAAGCCATCGAGGAGGAAGATCCCCTCCGGTTCGTGAATGCGGTGCGGCGGATCCACGAGTACCTGCGGGCGGGGGACGTGTTCCAGGTCAACGTTTCGCGGCCCTGGACAGGGCGCTTTCGTTCGCCCCCGGACCCCTGCGGTCTCTACGCCTCGCTGCGGCGCGCCAATCCGGCGCCGTTCGCCGGCCTGATGCGGTGGCGGGAAGGCGTACTGCTGAGTTCATCGCCCGAGCGGCTGGTCCAGATCGTCGACCGTAACGTCCAGACCCGGCCGATCGCGGGCACCCGTCCGCGGGGGCGGGATGCCGATCACGACCAGGCGCTGTCCCGCGAGCTGTTGGGCAACCTGAAGGAACGGGCCGAGCACGTCATGCTGATCGATCTGGAGCGTAACGACCTCGGCAGGGTGTGCCGCCCCGGTACGGTCGAGGTCAATGAATTGATGGTCGTCGAGAGCTACACCCACGTGCACCACATCGTTTCGAACGTCCGCGGTACACTCACGCCGGAAGCGGGCCCGGTCGAGGCCATGGGCGCGGTGTTCCCGGGTGGTACGATTACAGGCTGTCCAAAAGTGCGGTGCATGGAGATCATCGCAGAACTGGAAGGACAGGGCCGGGGTTTTTACACGGGATCGATGGGCTATCTGGACCGCAGCGGCAATATGGATCTCAACATACTGATTCGCAGCATGCTCCTGCGCGGTCGGCAGTTTTCGTTTCGAACGGGAGCCGGGATCGTTGCCGACTCCGAGGCTGAGCACGAAGTGCAGGAGACCGCCGACAAGGCACGCGGTATGCTGCTGGCGGTCGGCGCCTGCGACGGGGAGAACGACAATGCTTGAATGCCTGGTGGAAGGAGAAATTGCAGACCGCGTGGCCGTTATGGACCGCGGCCTGCTGTACGGCGACGGCGTGTTCGAAACCATGGCGGTGGTGCAGGGCAGGCCGCGTTTCTGGCAGGGCCACGTAGACCGACTGGCCGCCGGCTGCGAGCGCCTGGCCCTGCCCATGACGCCGCAGGAAGTCCTGCTGCGCGAGGTGCAGACGGTCAGCGCGGGGCAGCGCCGGTGCGTCGTGAAAATCATCGTCACGCGCGGAGCCTCCGGTCGCGGCTATGCCCCCGGGGCCGACGCCCGCGGCAACCGCATCGTCTGCTCCTGGCCATGGCCGCAGGACCCGGGCGATCTGGTGATTACCGGCATCCGGACCCGAATGTGCACGCTGCGGCTCGCCGTCCAGCCCGCATTGGCCGGTATCAAGCACCTCAACCGGCTCGAACAGGTGATGGCCCGGGCCGAATGGAGCGACCGGACGATCCACGAGGGGATTTTGCTCGATCAGCACGATTATGTGGTGTCCGCTATCTCTTCCAACCTGTTCCTGGTGAAAGGAGAGCGCCTGTTGACGCCGCGCCTGGACCGCTGCGGCGTGCGCGGCGTCATGCGCTCGGCCATCCTCGCCGCGTTCCGGGAGCGGTGCGAGCAGCGGCGGGTGACGCTGGACATGCTGCCCGAGGCGGACGAAGTGTTTGTGTGCAACGCCGTCCGCGGCATTTTCCCGGTCACGCGCATCGACCACTGGGAGTACGGGATCGGACCGATCACGCGCGAGGTCCAGCAGTGGCTCGAGGGGCAGTGAGCCCGGCGGCGGCTGCCTGAGGGCAAGGCAATGAAGCGTACTCTGCTGGCCATCGCTGCGCTGCTGCTCCTGTTTGCGGCGGCCGGGTGGGCGGTGTGGGTGCAGTACCAGCGGTTTTTGCAGACGCCGCTGGATCTGCCCGCGGAGGGCCATGTGTTCCTTCTGACCCCCGGCAGCCATGGCACGGATATCGTGGCGGAACTGGCGGCCCTGGGTTTTACGCGGCAGGGCTGGGAATGGAAACTGCTGATGCGGCTGGAGCCGCAGGTGTACCGGGCCGGGGAATACCGGCTCGAGCCTGGCCTGGAGCCGCAGGGACTGCTGCGGAAATTCGCCGGCGGCTGGGTCGTTCAACACCGGTTCACACTGGTCGAGGGCTGGACCTTCCGGCAGGTCGTCGCGGCGCTCGCCGAACAGCCCCTGATCGGGCACCACCTCGACCCGGCCGATCCCTTGCGGTGGCCGGAACTGCTCGCGGAACTGGGGGTCGGGCAGCCGGAAGGATGGTTTCTGCCGGAAACCTATTCCTTTACGCGGGGCGATTCGGACCTCGAGGTCCTGTCCCGGGCTCACCGCGCCATGCAGGACGCGCTGGCATTGGCCTGGGCGTCCCGCGACGTAGCGTTGCCGCTGGAAACGCCTTACGAATTGCTGATCCTGGCGTCGATCGTCGAGAAGGAAACCGGGCTAGACGACGAGCGGGCCCGGATTGCGGGCGTGTTCACCCGCAGGTTGCAGGCGGGCATGAGGCTGCAGACCGACCCGACAGTCATCTACGGCCTCGGCGATTCTTTCGATGGCGACATCCGGAGGCGGGATTTGGAGGCCGACACGCCTTACAATACGTATACCCGACACGGCCTGCCGCCGACCCCGATCGCCATGCCCGGGCGCGCGTCCCTGCTGGCGGCCGCCGATCCCGAGCCAGGCGATGCGCTGTACTTCGTGGCCGACGGCAAGGGCGGGCACACGTTTTCGGCCACGCTGGAAGAGCACCGGGCCGCGGTGGACCGACTCCTGGGCAGAGAGTGATGCGAGGCAGATTTCTGACGATAGAGGGCGGTGAAGGCGCCGGCAAATCGACCATGATGGAACGGGTGGCGGCCTGGCTGGAATCCAACGGGCGTCAGGTGGTCAGCACCCGTGAACCCGGCGGTACCGAACTGGCGGAGAAACTCCGCGACATCCTGCTGGACAAGACCAACACGGTGCTGTCCGCGCAGGCCGAACTGCTGTTGGTGTTCGCCTCGCGGGCCCAGCATCTGGCCGAACTTATCCGGCCGGCCCTGCAGCGCGGCGACACGGTTCTGTGCGATCGCTTTACCGACGCGACCTGGGCTTACCAGGGCGGCGGGCGGGGGGTGGCCTCCGATGACATCGCGGCGCTGGAGCAGCTGGTGCACGGCGACCTGCAGCCCGACCTGACCCTGTTGCTGGACCTGCCCGTGGAGGTGGGGCTCAGGCGCGCCTCGCGGCGCAGCGAATCGGACCGGTTCGAGGTGGAATCGCTGGGCTTTTTCGAGCGTGTCCGCGAAGCCTACTTGCAGCGGGCCTCCGCGTTCCCCGAACGGTTCGCAGTCATCGACGCGTCGGGCGGCGTCGATGAGGTCTGGGAGCAGGTGGAGGCCGTGCTGCAGGGCCGGATGCCGCCGTGACGTATCCCTGGCTGCTGGCCGTCGAGAACGAGTTTGCCGACCGGCTGAGCGGTGGCCGGCTGGCTCATGCCTTGTTGCTTGCGGGCCCCGCCGGCACCGGCAAGGCGGACCTGGCCGGCCGTTTCCAGGCCGGTGCGTTGTGCCTCGAGGGGGGCTACCCTCCGTGTGGTACCTGCAGGTCCTGCAAGCTGCTGAAGAGCGGCGCCCACCCGGACGGCCATCTGCTGACCTTCGAACAACACCCCAAGAAGGACGAATTGCGCACCGAACTGGTCATCGCCCAGATCCGGCATCTGACGGGCGCACTGCAGCTGACGTCGACGATCAGCCGCCGCAAGGCCGCGGTCATCCACCCCGCCGAGGCCATGACGCGGGCTGCCGCGAACGCCTTGTTGAAGACGCTGGAAGAGCCCCCCGGGGACGCCGTGCTGATCCTGGTTTCACATCAGCCGAGCCGGCTGCCGGCGACGATCCGCAGTCGCTGCCAGGCCCTCGACGTGCGCTTGCCGTCCCGCGACGAGGCGCGGGACTGGCTGACGTCCGAGGCGGGCGTCGCGCCCGGGGAGGCCGACCTCGCGGTCGAAGCGGCTGCCGGCAGCCCGCTCACCGCGGCGCGGATGCTGGAGCAGGGCCGCAGCGCAGCCTACCGCACGGTCAGCACGGCACTCGACGATCTGCGCGCCGGACGGCGCGCGCCGGCGGGTGCCCTGGCGGATATGGCCGATACGGATCCGGAGGTGTTGTGGACCTGGCTGTCGCTCCGGTCGGCCGCCGAGACCCGCCGGTGCCTGGCGGAGCCCCGGCTGGCCCGGGCCTATGCGAGACTGCAGATGGAAGCCGACCGGAACCGCAACCTGCTGCCCACGTCCGTCCGCAAAAACTTACTTCTGCAGGATTGGCTGATACAATGGGCCCGCCTGGAAGGATAGGAAGGAACCATGGCCCAACAGGGAATACTCTCGCTCTCGATCAAGGATCGTGAGGCACTGTACAAGTCGTACATGCCCTTCGTCACCGGCGGGGGGCTGTTCGTACCGAGCACCAAACGTTTCGGCCTCGGCGACGAGGTGTTCCTGCTGCTGACCGTGATGGAAATCGAAGAGCGCCTGCCTATTCCCGGCAAGGTCATCTGGATCACGCCGCAGGGCGCGGCAGGCAACCGCAAGGCCGGAATCGGTGTCCAGTTCGCTGACACGCAGGACGGCGCGCATGCCCGCACCGTGATCGAATCGCACCTGGCCAGCATGCTCAAGAGCAACGTCGCGACGCATACCATGTGATGGCGGCCCCGTGGGGCCCGCACTTCTGGATTTGTCCCGCGGGCTTTGATCTGTAGCAGCGGCTGAAGCCGCTCCTACAGCGCCCTCTCCAACACCTTCGCGAACCTTTCGATTTCCGCCTCCCCCTGGTAGAAATGCGGCGAAAGCCGAATGCCCTCGCCGCGCCGCGCGCAGGTGACGCCGGCCCGCGACAGCCGGCCATGGAGTTCGCCGGTGGGCAGTCCCTCCACTGCGAAATTGACGATGCCCGAACGCCGGGAAGGCTCCGTGCGGCTGAC
>CALKKN010000141.1 GCA_937995275.1 uncultured Lysobacterales bacterium
CTCGGTCAGCGTGCCGTGGGAGACGGCTTTCTTCCAGGCCGTGTCGACCTCGGCCTTCAGTTCCGCTTCCATCTCTGCCTGTTCGTCTTCGGACCAGTAATCCAGTTTGATCAGGTACTGCTTAAGGCGCTCCAGGGGGTCGCCGAGCGGAAAACTCTGCCACTCGTCCTTGGGCCGGTAGCGCGAGGGGTCGTCACTGGTCGAGTGGGCCCCGCCGCGGTAGGTGACCAGTTCGATCAGGGTCGGGCCGCCGCCGCCCCGCGCCCGGTCAGCGGCCCATTTGGCCGTGGCGTAGACCGCCAGCAGGTCGTTGCCGTCCACGCGGATACCGGGAATGCCCATGCCGACCCCGCGGGCGGCAAAGGGGCGCCGTTCACCGCCCGCAAAACCCTGAAACGTGGATATTGCCCACTGGTTGTTGGTGACGTTCAGTATGACCGGTGCGTTGTACACGGCGGCGAAGGTGAGCGCGTAGTGGAAGTCCGCCTCGGCAGTGCTGCCGTCGCCGACCCACGAGACGGCGATGTTACGCTCGCCCTTGATGGCCGCGCCCATGGCCCAGCCCACGGCCTGGGGGTACTGGGTCGCCAGGTTGCCGGAAATCGTAAACAGATTGTGCGCCTTGTCCTGGTAGAAGATCGGCATCTGGCGCCCCTTGCACATGTCGCGGCTGTTGGAGAGGCACTGACACATCATCTCGACCAGGCCGGTGCCGCGCATGATGTAGAGGCCCTGGTTGCGATAGGCGGGAAACAGCATGTCTCCGTCCTCGAAAGCCAGTCCCTGGCCGATCGAAACCGCTTCCTCCCCGAGGGCCTGCATGTAGAACGTAATCTTGCCCTGGCGCTGCATGCGCTGCATACGGTCGTCGTAAGCGCGGGTCAGGGCCATCAGGCGCAGCGCGCGGATCAATGTCTCCTTGTCGAGATCCGGTGCCCAGGGTCCCCTGGCTTCGTGATCGTCATCCAGCACGCGGACCAGGTCCAGGGCCAGGTAGTCGATGTCCGCCGCCCGGGCGTCGACCGGCGGGCGGTCGACCGCCCCCGCGGGAGAGAGCCTGAGATAGCTGAAATCGGGGGCGTCGCCCGGCCGGGCCGTGGGGCGCGGTATGTAGAGGTAAGGCTCGTTACTCATGTCCGTCGTGGTCCTCGCTCTCGGCTGTTGTTGTTCTTGCCGGGTGAAACAGGAGAGTCGCCAGGCTGATTCCGGGCGCAGGCTGCGCATTTTACAACGGTTCCCTAAGTAATTTCCCGCTTGTATTGTCGGCGGTCTGGGCACATCTTTAACCGAACCGACCCCAAACGGCGCGGAGTCCGCAAAATGAGCGACTACACCTATCCCTGGAAGGACGCGGAATTTATTCTCGAGGAACTGGTCGACTTCGATCACCTGTGCGAGGCGGGTGGTCTGGCCGACATCAACGCGGAACTGGCCTCGGCTGTGCTGGAAGAAGCGAGCCGGCTGGCGGGCGAGGTGGTCGCTCCGCTGAATGTCGTTGGCGACAACGAAGGCGCGACACTCGCGGAAGACGGCGTACACGAGACGGCGGGGTTCGCCGAGGCTTACGGGCAGTATGTCGAAGGCGGCTGGGCGGCCTTGCCGTTCGACGAAGAGTATGGCGGGCAGGGGATGCCCAGGGTACTTGGGGTGGCCGTGGAAGAAGTCTGGCAATCCGCCAATCTGGCATTTTCGCTGTGCCCGCTCTTGACCCACGGCGCGGTCGACGCGCTGGAGCGGCACGGCTCGGATGAACTGAAAGCGCAGTACCTGCCGAAGATGGTGAGCGGCGAGTGGAGCGGAACGATGAACCTGACCGAGCCGCAAGCCGGTTCGGACCTGGCTGCGGTCGCGTGCCGGGCCGTGCCGAACGGCGATCACTACCTGCTTACCGGGCAGAAGATCTTCATCACCTGGGGCGACCACCAGATGACCCCCAACATCATCCACCTGGTCCTGTCGCGCCTGCCCGACGCGCCGCCCGGGGTAAAGGGCATCTCGCTGTTCCTGGTGCCGAAGTACCTGCTGGACGAGAACGGCGAACCCGCCGAGCGCAACGACGTCCATTGCGTTTCGCTGGAGCACAAGCTGGGCATCCACGCCAGCCCCACCTGCGTGATGTCCTTCGGCGACAGCGGCGGAGCCGTCGGCTACCTGGTCGGCGAGCCGCATCGCGGCCTGATGGCCATGTTCACGATGATGAACACCGCGCGGCAGTCGGTGGGCCTGCAGGGCCTGTCCGTGTCGGCGCGCTCCTACCGGCAGGCGCTGGAGTGGGCGAAGGAGCGGCTGCAGGGCACGCGTAGCGACGGCAGCCGCTATCCGATCATCGATTTTCCCGACGTGCGGCGCATGCTGCTGCTGATGAAGGCCGGCACCGAGGCGATGCGGGCGCTGGCGCTGGTCGCCGCGGCGGAGATCGACCGCAGCGCGCTGGCCGGCGACCCGGAAGTAGCCGCGCGGCACCATGCGCGGGTCGAGTTGTTCACGCCCATCGTCAAGGGCTGGCTGACGGAAATGTCGCTGGAACTGACTTCCCACGGCATCCAGATCCACGGCGGCATGGGCTACGTGGAAGAGACCGGCAGCGCCCAGTATTTCCGCGACGCACGGATAACGACCATCTACGAGGGCACCACCGGGATCCAGGCGAACGACCTGGTCGGGCGCAAGACCCTGGCCAATGAAGGCGCCGTGCTGTCCGACCTGCTCGGGGACATCGGGGCCGTGGCGGAAGCCCTGAGCGCGCGGGACGACCTGGCCGCGCTGGGAACCTCTCTTCAGGCCGCCGTCGACACGGCGCGCAAGGCGTGCGAGTGGGTGCTCGAACACGCGCGGGAGGATCGCCACGTGGCCGGCGCCGCGGGCGTGAACTTCCTGATGCTGCTGGGGTACGTCTGCGGCGGTTGGCTGATGGGGTTATCCGCGCTCAAGGCTGCGGACCGCCTGGAGGCGGCGAGCAGCGACGCGTCCTTCCTGACGGCCAAGATCGTGACCGCGCGTTTTTACTTCGAACATCTGTTGCCGCGCGCCCAAAGCTGCCTGGCGGCCATCGAAGCGGGTCCGGAAAGCATGATGGCGTTGGCTGTCGATCAATTTTGATCGGCTATCGCGGCTAAAGCCGCTCCTACAGCGGCGCTTCGATTCGCCCTGTATTGCCGGGCATTCCGGCGGCTGTGGGAGCGACGCGCGACGGCATTCAGCAGGCACTTCTTTCGGCTACGCCGAAAACCGCTCCTGCTTACTTGCCTGCGCTTTAGCCGCGATGGGTCTTTCCGGGCCCCCGTCGGCGCGTGCGATTCCGACCCATCAAAGCACCGAATACAAAATCAGCGCGATCGATACCGGCGCCACCCACCGCAACAGCCAGAACCAGACGCGGAACAGCGCGGGATTTTTCATTTGCAGTTCGGCGGCGATCGCCTCCGGCTTGACGAGCCACCCGACAAAGAGCGCGAGCAGGAAGCCGCTCACCGGCATCATCAGATTGGCGGTCACGTAGTCCAGGATCTCGAAATAGCCGAAGCTCGCGAATCGATCGAAGGCGGCCAGCGGGCGCCACTGGGACCAGAGATTGAACGAGAAGACGGTGCCCAACCCCAGGACGAACAGCGACAGGCAGACATATAACGCGGCCAGCGAGCGGCGCAGACCGAAGCGCTCCTGCCACCAGGCGATCATCGGCTCCAGTACACCGATTACCGACGTCAACGCCGCGAAAAACAGCAGGATGAAAAACAGCGTGCCGAAGATCAGTCCACCGGTGACGGAACCGAAGGCGATGGGCAGGCTGACGAAAACCAGGCCGGGCCCTTCGGCGGGGTCCAGGCCGTTGGCGAACACCACCGGAAAAATGGCCAGCCCCGCCACGATGGCGACGCCGGTGTCGGCGGTCGCGATGATGACCGCGGAGCGGCCGATGGACACGTCACGGGGCAGATAGGCGCCGAAACCCATCATCAGGCCCATGGCGACGCCGATCGAGAAGAAAGCCTGGCCCACGGCGACGAGGATGACCCCGCCATCGATGGCCGACAGGTCCCAATTGAACATGAATTGCAGCGTCCGGGCCATGTCCCCTTCGACAATTCCGTAAACCACCATCGCCAGCAGCAGCGCGAACAACGCCGGCATCAGTACTTTTACGGCAGCCTCGATCCCCTTCTGGACGCCGCGCATCAGGATGAACGTGGCGAAACCCATGAAAATGGCGTGCCACGCGATCATTTGCCACGGGCTCGCCAGCAGGGTGTCGAATTGTGCACTGACGGAGGCGGCATCCTGCCCGGAGAAATCCCCGCGCGCGTTCTTGAAGATGTAAACCACGGTCCAGCCGGCGATCACGCTGTAGTAGGTGCCGATCAGGTAGGCGGCCAGCATGCCGAACCAGCCGACGACCGACCAGGCTTTCGACCGCCCCTGGCTGGAAGCGACGTTGGCCATCGCGTTCGGCGGGCTCTGCTGGCCCCAGCGGCCGACCGCGATCTCGGCGATCAGGATCGGCAGGGCGACCAGGAACACGGCCAGCAGGTACACCAGCACGAATGCGCCGCCGCCGTTCTGGCCGGTGATGTACGGAAACTTCCAGATGTTGCCGAGCCCGACGGCCGCGCCGATCGCAGCCAGCAGGAAGGTGGCGCGGGAAGACCAGTTTTCGTGTTTTTGGTAGATGGTTGCCATCAGTCAGGGGTCTCCAGGTTCCCGTCCCCGGCGTCAATGCCGCAGAACGATGGTGCGGTTTCCGTTTTCGAACACGCGGTGTTCGGCGTGCCAGCGCACGGCGCGGTTCAGCACGGTGCTTTCGACGTCCTGGCCGAGCCGCTCGAGTTCTTTCGGCTTCATCGTGTGATCGACACGCACGACGTCCTGCTCGATGATCGGTCCTTCGTCCAGATCGGTCGTGACGTAGTGGGCCGTGGCGCCGATGATTTTGACGCCGCGGTCGTAGGCCTGGTGGTAGGGGCGGGCGCCCTTGAAACCGGGCAGGAACGAATGATGGATGTTGATTGCGCGGCCGGCCAGCGTCTCGCAGGCGTGGGCGGACAGGATCTGCATGTAGCGCGCCAGGATCAGCAGTTCGCTGTCGGTTTCCTCGAACAGCGCGAGGATCCTGGCCTCCTGCGCGGGCTTCTTACCGGGTTCAATGGGGAAGTGGTAGTACGGCAGCTCGTACCAGTCCGCGAGGTCCTGCTGGCTGTCATGGTTGGAGACGATGCCGGTGATCTCGATCGGCAGGTGGCCGTCCCACCAGCGGTGCAGCAGCGCGTTGATGCAGTGGCTCTGTTTCGAGACCGCGACCAGGGTGCGCATCTTCGTTCCCGAGGGATGGAACCGGAAGCGCATGCCGAAATGTTTCGCCACGGACTGCTTGTAGCTGCCCGACATGGCGGCCAGGTCTTCGGCCGACCGGGCGTCGTCCTCGAATTCGACGCGGACAAAGGACTTCTGCGCCTCGTCGTCGACAAAATGCGCCATCTCGGTGATGAGCGCGCCGCGTGCGGCCAGGAACCCGGTCACCGCGGCGACGATGCCGACCGTGTCGGTGCAGCTGGAGGTCAGGACGTAACTCGGCCGGCTCATGCGGCGGCCCCGTGCGCGTGGTAGAGGTCTTCGGCATGCGGCGCGGCGTCGTTCAGCAGGTCCCATAGGTACTTTGCGATGCTGCGGTCGTACACGAGATCGAAGCGCGGCGCTCCGTCAGGCTCGGGACAAAAATGCAATACGACGGCGACGTCGCCCATGCGTGTGCGTGCTCCGTGCTGGCCGGTCGACACGCCGGCCAGCGCGTCCAGCCCGCAGAGCTTCACCAGCAGCCATGGCGACGCGGCGCCGGTCAGGCGGAATACGCCGAGGCCGTCGGAAACGTCGAGCAGGGCCGACAGCGCGGTGTCCAGTCGCGGAGCGATGCGCTCCAGCAAATCGGCGGGCGGCTGGCTGCGGTGCAGCAGCAGCCATTCCCCGGGCCGCAGGCAGAGGGCCGCCGGATCCCGGCCGCCGGCCGCGTTGGTGTCGAGCGGAAGGACGATGCCGTCCTGCGCCAGGTGGGCCGCCAGCGTCGCGGGTTGTTCGAGGCTGTGCAGCCGCAGCAGTGTCATGTCCGGCACCTCGTGGAGGGACAGGTCCCGGCTTTCCAGGATGGTGTCGGAGACGCCAACCTGCTGCAGCGGGGTGGGTCCGGTCGAAGGCCGGGGTTCGTGGGCGGATAGCCCCATCGTTCAGCTCCTCAGTCGCTCGTTGTCGGGATCATAAAACAGCGGCGATACCACGTGCATCCCGTAAGTCTGATCCTCGTCGCAGACCGTGACGGTTTCGCCCAGGCGCTCGCGGCCGGCTCTCAGGACGCCCAGCGCGATGTGCCGGCCCAACGTGGGGCTGAAACCGGCCGACGTTATCCAGCCGTCCGTCGTGGCCGGCGGCCGGCGCCCGGTGCCCAGCAGCAGGTGGCCGCCGGGGCGGACGGCCCGGTCCGGTTCCAGCGGCGACAGCCCCACCAGTTGCTTGCGTTCGGGGTCGAGGTTGGCCGCGCGGAACAGCGAGCGCCGGCCAAGGTAATCGGTGGTCCTGGAACGCGCGACCTGACCCCACCCGACGTCGTCGGGCGTCGAGGATCCGTCGGTGTCCGTGCCCACGTGCAGGTAGCCTTTTTCCAGCCGCAGCATCATCAGCGACTCGATGCCGTACGGAGCGATGTCGAATGCAGAGCCGACCTCCAGAACGCGGCGCAGCAGGCCCGGGGCCGCGCGCGCCGGGACATTGATCTCGTAGCTTGCCTCGCCGCTGAAACTGACCCGGACGAGCCGCGCGTCGAGCCCGGCCACGGTGCCGCGGGCGGCCGCCATGTGGGGCAGGGCGTCCGCCGCGAGATCGATGTCCGTTCCGAGCGTGGCGATGACCTCGCGGGCGTTCGGCCCGGCGACAGTGAAGTTGGCCCACCGGGTGGTGACGTCGTCGATGAGTACGCACAAATCCCGCCACTCGCACTGCAACCACTCTTCCATCATCGCGCCGACGCGGGCGACCCCGCCGGAAGTCGTATTCACCAGGTAGTGGTCGTCGGCCAGGCGCGTGAACACGCCGTCGTCGATGATCACCCCGTTTTCGTTCAGCATCAGTCCGTACCGGGCGCGGCCGGTCTTCAGGCTGGCGACCCGGTTGACGTAGATGCGCTCAAGAAATGCCGTTGCGTCCGGTCCGCGCACCTCGAGCTTGCCGATCGGCGAGTTGTCGAAGACGCCGACGGACCCGCGCACTGCCAGCACCTCCCGGCGGATCGCTGCCTCGGTCGATTCGCCGGGCCGCGGATAGCAGTCCGGCCGCTGCCAGCCGTAATCCTCGAAGCGCGCGCCGAGTTCGACGTGCACGCGGTGCGCCGGCAGGTACCTGCGCGGTGCGTAGAATTCACCCAGCTTGCGCCCCGCGACGGCACCCAGCGTGACGGGGGCGTAGGGCGGCCGGAAGGTGGTGGTGCCGACTTCGCCGGCAGGGCGGCCGGTCAGCGCGCCCAGAACGACGAATGCGTTTAGGTTCCCGGTCTTGCCCTGGTCCACCGACATGCCGGTCGTGGTGTAGCGCTTGAAATGTTCGACCGAGATATAGCCCTCGCGGACGGCCAGTTCCGCGTCGTCCAGCGTTACGTCGTGCGCCAGGTCGATCCACTGGCGCGACGCCGCCCGCTGGTGTTCGTACGGTGCCACGGCGTCTGACTCGACGATGCCGCGGCCGACCTGCGGCGGGTCGTAATCCGGCGGCGTGACGCCGAGGGCTTTGCAGGCATCACGCGCCGCCCTGGCGGCCTCCGCCAGCGTCTGCCCGAGGCCGGCTGTGCCGTTGGCCGAGCCGGCGACCGACATTCCGGATGGCAGCCGGGCGGGGACGAAGCTCTGCGACCGCTCGTCGAACTGCAGCCCGCCCCGGGCGTGGGCCAGCAGGTGTACGCGCGGCGCCCAGCCCCCCGACACAGCCAGCAGGTCGCACTGCAGCCTGGCCAGTTCGCGCCCGTCATTGCGCTGCACACACACCTGCCGGAGCGACTTGCCGCCCCGCGTGCCGGAGATGCGCGCGCCGTTGAAGATTCCCGCGCCGAGCCCGGAGAGCCGGGCCTGCAACTGCGAATCCACGGTCCCGCGCTGGTCGACGATCGCGGCGACCGGGATGCCCAGGCGGGCGAGGTCGAAGGCGGTCTGGTAGGCGCTGTCGTTGTTCGTTGCGATGACGGCCTGCCGGCCGGGTACTACCGCGTAGCGGTTCAGGTAATGCCGGACGCTGCCGGCCAGCATGATGCCGGGGCGGTCGTTGTCCGGAAAGATCAGACCTTGCTCGATGGCGCCGGTCGCCAGCAGGATGTGGCGCGGGCGGACGGTCCACAGGCATTCCCGCCAGGCCGATCCGCTGCCGCGCTCGACCAGGGTGGTCACGTTGTGGTCGTAAATGCCGGCCGCCACGGTTCGCGGCAACAGTATGACCCGTGGCAGGTCCGCCAGTTCGGACACCGCCGCAGCGACCCAATCGGCTGCCTCGCACCCGTCGAGTTCGACCTGCTCCCAGTTCAGCGTGCCGCCAAAGCACTCGTCCTGGTCGACGAGAATGACGCGCAGGCCGGCGCGCCCGGCAACCAGCGCCGCGGACAGCCCGGCCGGGCCGCCGCCGCAGACCAGCAGGTCGCAATGCGCGTTGACCTGCTCGTACCGGTCGGGATCAGGCCCGGTCGGCGGCCGGCCCAGACCGGCGGAGCGGCGGATCAAGCCTTCCCAGGCATGCCAACTCGGCCACTTGAAGGTCTTGTTATAAAAGCCGGCGGGCCAGAGCCGGCGCGTGAAATCGATCACGCGGCCCAGGTCGAGATCCACCGAGGGCCAGCAGTGCTGGCTGCGCGCGACCAGGCCGTCGCTGAGGGGCACGGTCGGAGCGCGGCAGGTCGGTATGCGCGCATCGCCCTCGCCGATCTCGACCAGCGCGCAGGGCTCCTCCTCGCCGGCGGAATAGACGCCGCGCGGGCGATGATACTTGAAGCTCCGGCCAACGACCCGGATGCCGTTCGCGAGCAGGGCGGAAGCCAGCGTGTCGCCTTCGAAGCCGGACAGCGCCCGGCCGTTGAAGCTGAACGTCAGCGGCTTGCCGCGGTCGATGGCGCCGCCTTCGGGCA
>CALKKN010000142.1 GCA_937995275.1 uncultured Lysobacterales bacterium
GGGCCAGACCCGCCAGGGACTGAGGACTTACGCCGGGCCGCTGGGCGCCGGGGAGCAGGCGCAGCTGAGCCTGGACATCCGGCTGGCGGCGCCGGCCGAACTGGACCGGCGGGTCCGCGTACAGGTCACCGCGGCCCGGCCCGCAGAATCGGTCCACCGGTTGGGATCGGCGGCCGGAACCTCAGGCCGCCGGCGAGCCGATCCGCTTGATCCGGGCGCCCAGCGCGCCCAGTTTCTCTTCGATGATCTCGTAGCCGCGGTCGATGTGGTAGACGCGGTCGACGGTGGTTACGCCTTCCGCCACCAGTCCGGCCAGCACCAGCGAGGCCGAGGCGCGCAGGTCGGTCGCCATGATCGGCGCCCCGGTCAGCCGCTGCACGCCGCGCACGATCGCGGTATTGCCCTTGAGGCGAATGTCCGCACCCAGGCGCTGCAATTCCTGCACGTGCATGAAGCGGTTCTCGAAAACCGTTTCGGTGAGCACGGCCGTACCTTCGGCAATCGCGTTGAGCGCGGTGAACTGCGCCTGCATGTCGGTCGGAAAGGCCGGATAAGGCGCCGTCGTGACGTCCACCGAGCGGGGGCGGCGCCCACGCATGTCCAGCGTGATCCAGTCCGGCCCGGTGTTGATATCCGCGCCGGACTCGGCCAGCTTGTCGAGCACCGCGTCGAGATGGGCCGGCCGTGCCCGGACGCAGCGGATGTTGCCCCCCGTCATGGCGCAGCCGACCAGGTAGGTCCCGGTCTCGATCCGGTCCGGCAGAACGTTGAATTCCGCGCCCTCCATCCTTTCCACGCCTTCCACCGTGATCGTGTTGGTGCCGGCGCCGGAGATACGCGCGCCCATCGCGGCCAGAAACTCGGCCAGGTCCACGACTTCGGGCTCCTGCGCCGCGTTTTCGATGACCGTGGTGCCGCGCGCCAGGGTCGCGGCCATCAGGATGTTCTCCGTGCCCGTGACGGTGACTGTGTCCAGCATGATGCGCGCGCCGCGCAGCCGGTCTGCCCGAGCCTCGATGTTGCCGTTGCGGACCTCGACCTCTGCGCCGAGGGCGCGCAGGCCGTGCAGGTGCAAATCCACCGGCCGGGAGCCGATAGCACAACCGCCCGGCAGCGAGACGACTGCCCGGCCGTAACGTGCTACCAGCGGCCCCAGCACCAGGATGGAGGCCCGCATCGTCTTGACCAGGTCGTACGGCGCCTCGTAGTGCTCGATACCACGCGGATCGATTTCGATCTGCATCCGCTCATCCACGCCCAGCCGGGCCCCCATGCGTCCCAGCAGTTCCATCGTCGTGGTGACGTCCTGCAGGTGCGGTACGTTGCTGATCCGCGACGGGCTATCACCGAGCAGGCTGGCCACGAGGATCGGCAGCACGGCGTTCTTGGCTCCGGAGATCCAGACCTCCCCCTGCAGGGGAACGCCGCCTTCTATCTGGATGGCGGCCACCTCAGGCGCCTTCCTCCGGAGTCAGTGTCCGCAACCCCAGAGCATGAATTTCACGACCCATGTACGAACCCAGGGTCGCGTACACCATCCGGTGACGCCGCAGGGTCGGTAGTCCGTTGAACGAGGGGCTCACGACCACGGCCTCGAAATGCACGCCGTCGTCTCCGGTTACGCGCACCTCGGCGTCCGGCAGGCCGGCGCGGATCATTTGCTCAATTCTCGCACTATCCATAGACTAATTACCCTGGTTTCAGTATCGTCGGCGCTCGCGCCGCGCAGGCCGGACATCTTAATGGAACCGGCACGCATACTGAAGGCCATTTAGGTGCCGGCAGCCGGGGGAGTCCCCGCAGGGAGAGCCCATACCGCATGAACAGGCGCTGCTCATGCTGATTTCCATCGCACAGTTGATCGGCGGGTTCATCCTGTTGGTCTGGGGTGCGGACCGCCTGGTGGCAGGCGGATCGGCACTGGCGAGGAACCTGGGCGTCTCCCCGCTGGTCATCGGCCTGACCATCATCGCTTTCGGTACCTCCGCACCTGAACTGGTGGTCTCGGGCGTGGCGGCGGTCCGCGGCAACCCGGGGCTGGCGGTCGGCAACGCCATCGGCTCCAACATCGCCAACATCGGGCTGATCCTCGGCCTGACAGCCCTGGTCAATCCGCTGCGCGTGGAGTCGGAGACCCTGAAGCGCGAGTATCCGGTACTGATGCTGATCATGGTGGGCAGCTTCATCATGGCCGCCGACCTGCTGTACGGCCGCACCGAGGGCTTCCTGTTGCTGATGGGGCTGGTCGCCCTGGTGATCTGGATGATCCGTTTCGGGCTGCGGCGCGGCTTCGACGACCCGCTGGCGGTGGAGTTCGAGGCCGAAATCCCGAAGGACATGCCGACGGGCTATGCCGTGTTCTGGCTCCTGGTCGGGCTGGTCGTGCTGCCGCTGAGTTCGAAGTTCCTGGTGGAGGGAGCCATCTATATTGCCCGCAGCCTCGGGGTGTCGGAAGCCGTCATCGGCCTGACCATCCTGGCCTTCGGCACCAGCCTGCCCGAACTGGCGGCCGCGCTCACCAGCGCGCTGCGCAATGAAGACGAACTGGCGATCGGCAACGTGATCGGTTCGAACATGTTCAATATCCTGGGTGTCCTGGGCATAGCCGCCGTCATCACGCCGGTCGACGTCGAGATTCTGATGCTGAAACAGGACTTTCCGGTGATGTTCCTGTTCACGGTGCTGCTGTTCTTCATGGCGTGGGGTATTGGCGGGCCCGGCCGGATCAGCCGCAGTTCCGGGGTGATGTTGCTCACCCTGTACCTGGCATACCAGGTGCTGGTCTGGGTGACCGCCACCCCCGTCGCCAGGGGAGCGCCCCTCTGATCCCGGTCTGCTGTATTGCGCGCCGCCCAGGGTTAAACTAACAGGATGAATCCCACCGCCATCCAGTCGCTGGCCCGCGCCGTAATCGAAACAGAAGCCGAAGCCGTCTCCAGCCTGCTGGACCGGGTCGACGACCATTTCCTGGCCGCCTGCCGCTTCATGCTGGAGTGCGGCGGCCGTATCGTCGTCATCGGCATGGGCAAGTCCGGGCACGTCGGCAGCAAGATCGCAGCGACCCTGGCCAGCACCGGCACCCCTGCTTTTTTCGTACATCCCGCCGAGGCCAGCCATGGCGATATCGGAATGATCAAGGCCGACGATGTCGTTCTGGCCTTGTCCAATTCCGGCGAAACCGAGGAAGTCAACCTCATCCTGCCCGGGCTGAAGCGGCTCGGGGTAAGGATCATCGCGATGACCGGGAACCCGGGTTCGACCCTCGCCCGGCATGCCGACGCCCACATCGACGTCAGCGTGGAGAAAGAAGCCTGCCCGCTCGGGCTGGCGCCGACGTCCAGCACGACGGCCGCCCTCGTGATGGGTGATGCGCTGGCCGTTTCCCTGCTCGACTCCCGCGGCTTCACCCGCGAGGATTTCGCCCGCTCGCACCCGGCCGGCCAGCTCGGCCGCCGTCTCCTGCTGCGCATCGAGGACGTGATGCACGGCGGCGACGAGATTCCCAGCATTCCGGAGCAAGCCCCGATCAGCCAGGCAATCGTCGAAATGACAGCCAAGCGGCTCGGCATGACGGCAGTCACCGGCGCCGACGGCAAAATCGTCGGCATCTATACCGACGGCGACCTGCGGCGCACCCTGGATCTGGGTCTCGACCCGCATTCGACGCCGGTCGGGGAGGTCATGACGGTCGGCGGCAAGCACATCTCGCCGCGGGCGCTGGCGGTCGAGGCCGCGCACCTGATGCAGAAGCACGCAATCCAGGGCCTGCTGGTCATCGACGGGGCGGGTAACCTGGTCGGCGCGCTGAACTTCCAGGACCTGCTCAAGGCGGGGGTGATCTGAATGGCGGTCATCGACATTTCGGGTTACGACCCCCTGCTGGTCGAGCGCGCCGCCACGGTCCGGGCGCTGGTCCTGGATGTCGACGGCGTGCTGACCGACGGCCGGCTCTATTTCGATAACCAGGGCAACGAACTGAAAGCGTTCAGCTCGCGGGACGGTCTGGGGATGAGGGCCGTGCAAAGCCAGGGCACGCTGCTGGCGTTGATCACGGGCCGGCAGTCGGAAATCGTTGCCCGGCGCGCCGCCAACCTGGGCATCGAGCACATCTATCAGGGGCGCCACGACAAGCTGGATGCATTCAACGAGTTGCTGGCCGCCACGGGGCTCGAGGAACGCCAGGTCTGCTACGCCGGGGACGACTGGATCGACATCCCGGTGCTGGACCGCGCCGGGCTGGCCGTGACGGTGCCGGACGCGGATTCCGTGGTCAAGAGCCACGCGCACTGGGTCACCCCGCGCACCGGGGGGCAGGGCGCGGTGCGCGACATCTGCGACCTGATCCTAGCGGCGCGCGGCCTCGACCAGGTGGTGCTGGACAGTATCCTGGGCCCATGATCCGGCGCGGGACCCGGCGGGGAATCATCTTGCTGGCCATGCTCGCCCTGCTGACCTGGTTGCTCGCCAGGCAGCCCGGCGAACCGGTGACCTCGCCGGTGGACAGGCCCGACGTGCGGCTCAATTACGCCCTGTACGATTTCGGCGGGCGCCTGTTGGACGAGGACGGTTCGGTCAACCTGCAGATCACCGCACCCGTGCTGCGGAGCACCGCCGAGAGCGGCATCGGTACGATCGAATCGCCCGAAATACGTATTCAGGAGGACGAGGACAATTGGTACATTACCGCGGAGTCTGCCATCATATCCGCGGACCACGAACACGTCACCCTGGTGGGCGAGGTGTTCCTGTCCAGGCGCAATGAACTCACCGACCAGTTGCTGGAAATTACGACGTCCGACGTCGTGCTGGCGGTCACTCCGAGGACCGCGGAGACCGAGGCTGAAGTCAGGATTACCCAGCAGGCCGACTGGCTTCACGCCGCCGGCATGAGGCTCGATATGATCAACGAGCGTTACGAGTTGCTGAACGAAGTAAGAGCACACTATGAAATTCCCTAGCCTGCCGTTGCTGGCCAGCCTCCTGTTGGTGGCGACCCAGCCCGCCGTGGCACTGAAAAGCGACCGGCAACAGCCCCTGGATGTCAAGGCCGACTCCACCGAGGGCTCACTTGGCGACGGCACCGCCACGCTACGCGGCAATGTCGAAATCCGCCAGGGCACACTGCTGATCCGGGCCGACATCGCCAGTGTGGACAAGGTGGAGGGAAGGGTCCGCCGGTTCGAGCTCAACGGCAACCCGGTTCACCTGCAGCAGGAGATCGAGGAGCAGGGACTGGTCTCCGCCGAGGCCCGCAAGGTCGAGTACGAGGTGGCCACCGGAATCGTCACGCTGACCGGTGCGGCCGACGTCAATCACCCCCAATACCACATCAGCGGAGAGGTGCTGCGTTACGACATGAACATCCAGCACTTCGAAGGCAGCGGCGACGACGATCAGGGGCGTATACGCATTCGCCTCGATCCGGAAGTGATTCCGGACGATGTCGCGCCGGAATCGCCGCCGGACGCTGAACAGGAAGACGGCAGCGAGGGCTGAGAGGGTGTTACGCGCGGTCGAGCTGGAGAAGTCGTTTGGCAAGCGGGTGGTCGTCAGGGACGTCACGATCCGGGTCGAGCCAGGGGAGGTGGTGGGCCTGCTGGGCCCAAACGGAGCCGGCAAGACCACCTGTTTTTACATGATTGTCGGCCTGGTGGCGGTCGACGGCGGGAAGATCCTGGTCGACGACGTGGACGTAACACACGAGCCGGTCAATATCCGCTCCGGGCTCGGGGTGGGCTACCTGCCGCAGGAAGCCTCCATCTTTCGCAAGCTCTCGGTCGAAGACAACATCATGGCCATCCTGGAAATCCGCCCGGAACTGGATGCGGCCGCGCGCCGTGACATCCAGCAACAATTGCTGGAAGACCTGGGTATCGCGCACATTGCCAAACAAACCGGTGTCAGCCTCTCCGGCGGCGAGCGGCGGCGCGCCGAGATTGCCCGCGCGCTGGCCACCAGGCCGCGCTTCATGCTGCTGGACGAACCGTTCGCCGGCGTCGATCCGATTTCGGTAATCGAGATCCAGAAGATCGTGAGGCAACTCGTGAACATGGGCATCGGGGTGCTCATTACCGATCACAATGTCCGGGAGACCCTGGGCATCTGCGATCACGCCTACATCCTCAACGAGGGCTGCGTGCTGGCCGAGGGCGAGCCCGCAACCATCATCGAAAACGACGAGGTCCGAAAGGTGTACCTCGGTAGTGACTTCAGGCTCTGAGGCGCCCATGGCCGAACCGACCCTGCAACTCAGGCTCAGCCAGAAGCTGGCGTTGTCTCCACAACTGCAGCAGGCCATCCGCCTGCTGCAGCTCAACCGCATCGAGCTGCGCGAATACGTCCAGGAGGTACTTGACGCCAATCCCATACTCGAGCGCACCGAGGATGGCCCGGAGTCGGAAACTGCCGACTCCCTCTCGGAAGGCGCCGGCACCGACGAGCCGGGCGGCGAGGAGGGCATTGCGGACTGGGAATACGAACCGGGCGGCGCCGAACCGTGGCCCGAGAGCAGCGGCTTCGAGGGGTATGCGGGCGAGCCTCAGATCGCCGACACCAGCGTCGACTCGCTGCGTGACCACCTGCTCTGGCAGATCAATCTGTCACACTTCAGCCCAACCGACACCGCCATCGCGCAGGCGATTGTCTATGGCCTGGACGAGGACGGCTATCTGCACGAATCCATCGGCGATATCCGCGCGAGCCTGGCTCCGGAACTGCTGGTCGAGGAAGACGAGGTCCTGGCGGTCCTGCATCGCGTGCAGCGGCTGGAGCCCGTGGGCGTGGCGACCCGCGACCCGGCCGAATGCATCCGGGTGCAGTTGGCCGCCCTGCCCTCCGACACCGGCGGCCGCGACCTGGCACTGCGCATCGCCCGGGATTACCTGGACCTCATGGCCCGGCATGATCTCGACGAGCTGTCCCGGCAGACCGGCGCAAGCGAGCAGCCCCTGCAGGACGCACTGGAACTGATCCAGTCGCTGGAACCCCGGCCCGGTGCGCGCTACGACAATCGCCGTGACGAGTACCTTGTGCCGGATGTGTACGTCACGCGGGCGGACGACAGTTGGCGCGTCACGCTGAACCCGGAGAACGACCCCGGCTTACGGCTGAACCGCTATTACATCGACCTCCTGCGCAAGTCGGGCGGGAAGGATGCGAAGTACCTCCAGGGCAGACTGCAGGAGGCGCGCTGGCTGATGTCGAGCCTCGAACTGCGCAACCAGACCCTGGTGCGCGTATCCCAGTCGATCGTGGATTTCCAGGAGGCGTTCCTCGAGCAGGGGGAATTCGCCATGAAACCGCTGGTCCTGAGGGACGTCGCGGACAGCATCGGGGTCCACGAATCCACGGTGTCGCGGGCCACGACCCGGAAGTACATGCTGACGCCCCGCGGAGTGTTCGAACTGAAATACTTTTTCTCCAGCCACGTACGTACGGTGGAGGGCGGCACGGTCAGCGCGACGGCCGTCAAAGCGCGGCTGCAAACGCTGCTGGACAAGGAGCCCCGGAACGCCCCGCTGAGCGACCAGGAATTGTCCGACCTGCTGCGCCAGACGGGAATCGTGGTGGCTCGCCGGACGGTGGCCAAGTACCGCGAGGCGCTCGGTATCGGGTCCTCGAACGATCGCCGCCGCCTGTATCGGCGCCTCACGCCGCAGGCCTGAAGAGCGCCTGTTTGACGCGGCTCGGCGTCCTCACTATGCAACTCAGGAATTCAGGTATAAGATTAAGTTATGGGTTGTTTGATCCTTTTCGTTCTCAGACTGGGAAAGACACAGACCAAGGGGACGGAGTACCCGAGCTATCCCCCGCCATTCATGATGAGGCGCCGGTGGACCAGGTGGTTGCCGGTCGGTGGGGCGGTTTTAACACAGGAGACTGACATGCAAATAAACATCACGGGACATCACATCGAGGTAACTCCAGCGCTGCGCGCGTACGTAACCGAAAAGCTTCAGCGAATTTACCGGCACTTCGACCACGTGATTTCCACCGATGTCATTCTCAAAGTCGAAAATCATCACAAGCAGGTCGAGGCCAAGGTCAACACGGCCGGCAAGTCGCTGTTCGCACAGGATTCAGGTACGGACATGTATGCGGCCATCGACGGGCTGATCGACAAACTCGACAAACAGGTGCGTCGTCACAAGGACCGCGTGCGCGGGCATCACGCGACCGCCGCCAAGCGCGCCGCCTCCCTCGGCTGACCGACCCGTCTGACGGGAGCGTCCTGTTAACAGAGCCTTGCCGGAACATGTTGATTAGCGATCTCCTGAGCCCGGAGCGGATTCGGTGCGACGTAAGCAGCAGCAGCAAGAAACGGCTGCTCGAGCTGATCAGCGAGGAACTGGCCCGCAACAGCGACGAATTCACCCAGCGGGATATCTTCGAGAGTCTCTGCGCGCGCGAGCGCCTCGGCAGCACGGGCCTCGGCAAGGGCGTGGCCATACCGCACGGGCGCATCAAGGGCGGCCGGCACGTCGAAGCTTCCTTCATCCGCCTCAGAAAACCACTGCCTTTCGATGCCATCGACGGCGAACCGGTGGACCTGCTTTTCTGCCTGGCGGTGCCGGAGGACTGTGGAGAAGACCACCTGAAGCTGCTGGCCCAGGTGGCCGAGTTGTTCAGCGACAGCGAACTGCTCGAGGAGCTGCGCAAGGCCAAGGACGCGGGTACGCTGATGCAACTCCTGTCGGGTACGAAGCACTAGTGTCCTGTCCGGCTTGCTGCGATACTGTTGGACGTGGCCGGCTCGATTACAGCACGTAATCTCTTCGACGATTTGCGGCAGCGCCTGCGCCTGCATTGGCTGTACGGCGAGGAACTGGACGGGGGTTATTCGATCTCCCGGGACGACCTGACGGTGCGGCCGGCGGCAGTCGGCTTCCTCAACCTGATCCACCCCAACCGGGTCCAGGTCCTGGGACTGGAGGAAATCGGCTACCTGGACAATCTCGAACCGGAAGAGCTGAAGGTCACCATCAGCCGCATGTTCGGCAGCGCGCCGCTGGCCATCATCGTCGGCGACGGCCTGAAAATGCCGGAGCCCATCTTCAAGGCAGGCAACGGCGGTCTGACGGCCCTGCTGCGCTCCGACCTGAGGGCGCACGAACTGGTCAACTACCTGCAGTACCACGTGTCCCGCAGCCTGGCCCGCCGCACCACGCTGCACGGCGTGTTCATGGAGGTGTTCACTATCGGCGTCCTGATCACCGGGAACCCCGGCTGCGGCAAGAGCGAACTCGCGTTGGAACTGCTGAACAGGGGCCACCGCCTGATTGCCGACGACGCGCCCGATTTCACCCAGATTTCGCCGGAGATCATTGACGGCACCTGCCCCGAGGCCTTGCAGGACTGCCTGGAGGTACGCGGTCTGGGCGTGTTGAACGTACGCCACATGTTCGGCGATTCGGCCGTCAAACTGAACAAGTTTCTGCGCCTGATCATCCACCTGCGGGTACCGGAGGGCGCGCACCGCAGCGGGTCCGGCGATCGCCTGCGCGGCGACACCTCCACGCAGACCGTCCTGGACCTGGAAATACCGCGCATCACCCTGCCGGTCATGGCGGGACGCAACCTCGCCGTGATCGCCGAAGCCGCGGTGCGGGACTTCATGCTGAAGATGAAGGGTTTCGACGCCGCCTCCGAGTTCATTGAACGGCACGCCCGCCTGCTGAACGGCCAGTCCGGGGACCTGAAGGATTGAGCGCCGCGGCCGAAGACAGGAACCTCGTACTGGTGACCGGCCTGTCCGGGGGCGGCAAGTCGACGGCGCTGCGCGCCCTGGAGGACCTCGGGTTTTACTGCGTCGACAACCTGCCTGCCGCGCTGCTGCGCGAATTCGGCAATCAGGTCAGCCACGGACCGAGTGACTATGCCCGCGTCGCCCTCGGTATCGACGCCCGCTCGCCGGAGAAGGACCTGCTGGAAATCCCCGCTTGGCTGCAGGACCTCAACCGGTTCGGCATCGAGTGCCAGTTGATATTTCTCGAGGCGGACGGCAAGGTGATCCTGAAGCGGTTCAGCGAGACACGCCGGCGTCATCCGCTCACCCGGGACGAACACTCCCTGCCGCAGGCTATCGAACGCGAGACGGCCTTGCTGGCGCCCCTCAAGGAACGTGCGGACTGGGTCATCGACACGTCGGAAACCAACATTCACCAGCTGCGGCGCCAGGTCTGGAAGTGCATCGGCGCCGACAACGAATCGATGACCATCGTGCTGGAATCCTTCGCATTCAAACGAGGCGTCCCTCAGGATGTCGATTTCATTTTCGACGCCCGCATCCTGCCCAACCCGCACTGGGTGGACAACCTGCGGGACTTCAGCGGCCTCGACGAACCGGTACGCGCGTGGCTGGAGCGCGACGAATCGGTCGAGCGCATGATCGCCGACGTCCTCGGTTTCCTGAAAACCTGGCTGCCCGAATTCCGCCACAGTCAGCGCAGCTACGTGACCGTCGGCATCGGCTGCACCGGCGGGCGCCACCGGTCCGTCTACCTGGTCGACCGCCTCGCGCAGGGCCTCGGCGAGGACTTCGGTGACGTTCTGATCCACCACCGTGAGTTACAGTCATGAGTGTCGGCGTCGTCATCGTCACCCACGGCTCGATCGGCGCCTCGTTGCTCCAGGCCGCCGAATTCATCGCCGGCGAATCGATGTCCGAGTTCCTGTTCGTTCCGCTTCACCAGTCCGGCAACAGCCCGACAGGCTCGCCGGAGGTGTCGGCAGCCCTGCAGGAGGCCGACAGCGGCGACGGGGTCCTCGTCCTGACCGACCTGCTCGGCGCCAGCCCGTCGAACCTGGTGGCGGACCTGCTCTCGGCGCACGGCGCCGTCATGGTCACCGGTATCAACCTGGCCATGCTGCTGAGCGTCTGGAATTACCGCGATCGACCGCTCGGCCTGGTGGCTCGCAAGGCGGTCGACAGCGGTCGTCGCGGCGTCAAGATTTTCCAGTCGTGATCGCCACGTCGGCAATCATCGCCAACAAGCTGGGGCTGCACGCCCGCGCCGCCTCGCGGCTCGTCAGCTGCGCCTCCGGATTCGCCTCGGAGATCCGGCTCGTGAAGGGCACGCGGTCGGTGAACGGGAAGTCCATCATGGGCGTGCTGACACTGGCGGCGTCCCGCGGTACCGAGCTGGTGATCGAAGCGGAAGGCGCGGACGAAGCGTTGGCGCTCGAGGCCGTTACGGGCCTGATCGCCGAGCGGTTCGGTGAAGAGGAATAGGCCGCGGCCATGACGCTGGCGCTGACCGGACAACCCGTAGCCCGAGGCATTGCGATTGCCCGCTGCCACCTGGCCGAACACAACGAACTGGACATCGTCGAGTACCGCATCGGGCCGGACGAGGTGGACAACGAACTCCGTCGTTTCCGCAGCGCCATCGTAGCGGCCCGCGAGCAACTGGAGGATCTCGCGGCGCGGGTCACTGAAAACGTCGGCGCGGCGGCCGGCGAGGTCATCCACACGCACGTCGTGATGCTGGGCGATTCGCGGCTGCGCGACAGCACCGAGAACCACATTCGCGGCGAGCTGTGCAACGCCGAATGGGCCCTGCAAATCCAGTTGGAGCGGGTGCTCGCCGAGTTTAGGAGTATCGACGACGATTACATCCGCTCGCGGGGCGAGGACATCACCCAGGTCGTCCGCCTGGTTCAGAACAAGCTCAACGAGGAAGTGGCCGACAAGCCGTTCGAGAACATGCCGGACCGCCTCGCCGAGACGCTTGTCATCGCGGCCGAGCTCACGCCCGCCGAACTCGCCATCCTGCATGAACGCGGCGTGGCCGGCATCGTGACCGAACACGGCGGCCCGACCAGCCATGCCGGCATCCTGGCCAACAGTCTCGGCATCCCGGCGGTGATGGGCGTGCGCCGGGCGCAGAGTCTTCTGCAGGAGGGTGAGACGCTGGTGCTGGACGGGGGCCTCGGCGTGGTCTACGCGGACCCGGACGAGGCCATCCGCAGCCACTACCAGCAGGTCCAGAGCGACACCCGGCGATTCAAGAATTCACTGGAGGCCATCCGCGAGCTGCCGGCCGTCAGCCTGGACGGCCAGCTTGTCAGTCTGCAAGCCAATGCCGAGCGGGCGGCCGAACTGCAACTGGCCCGGGACGAAGGCGCCAGCGGTATCGGGTTGTATCGGACCGAATTCCTGTACCTGCAGGGCGCGCCGCCGGACGAGGAATCGCAGCTGGCGGAGTTCGCCGGCGCCATCGACCTGCTGGGCGGCTTGCCGCTGACGATTCGCACGCTCGACATGGGCGCCGACAAGCCGGGCGCCACGTTCGACGTGACCCAGCTGCGGCGCGCCGCCAACCCCGCCCTGGGACTGCGGGCCATTCGCCTGTGCCTGCGCGATACCGACCTGTTCAAGGCCCAGCTGCGGGCCATCCTGCGCGCCAGCGCGCTGGGGCCGGTTCGCTGCCTGATCCCGATGCTCACCAGCGTCCATGAAATCCGCATGGTCCACATGCTGCTGGACGAGGCCCGGGAGGAATTGGCGGACCGGGGCATCGACTTCGACCCGGCCATGCAGGTAGGCGGCATGATCGAGGTACCGGCCGCGGCCATGTCCATCGCCGATCTCGGCCACTACCTGGACTTCATCTCGGTCGGCACGAACGACCTGCTCCAATACACCCTGGCGGCCGACCGCGTCGACGAACAGGTCGCGCATCTGTACGACTTCCAGCATCCGGGCGTCGTGCGCCTTTTGCGATTCATCTTCCGGGAGGCGGAGGCGCTGCGCATTCCGGCGACGGTCTGCGGCGAAGTGGCCGGTGACCGGCGCTACACCCGGCTGCTGCTGGCGTTGGGTCTGAAGGAGTTCAGCATGCATCCGGGCCGCCTGCTGGAGGTCAAGCAGGTCGTGCGGGAAACCGACATACCCCAGGCCAAGGCCGCGCTTTCGCACTGGCTCAATACACCGGCGGGCCCCGCTGCTCCCCCGCTGCTGCATTTGATCGACGAATCTCAGCACGGCAACTGATCCACCCCCTGCCCCGGCCCGGCATACTCCGCCGGCAATCGAAATTCCCTTATAATGCGCACGGTCCGGCCGCGAGCCGGAATGCCGCCGGGCTTCCGTAAAGCTCCGGCCGGCCTGGCCCAGGGAGTGTCCAATGGCGGAAACCAGACAACAAGAGACACCTGCACGCCAACTCGACCGCCTGTCCGAGGCGCTGGTTTCCGGCACCCAGCACCAGGTTCGCCACCTGCTGAAGAACCTGACGGCGGCCGAGATCGGCGACCTGCTGGAGTCGCTCCCGCCGGCCAAGCGCCTCGCCGTCTGGGAAATGACGGACCCGGAGATCGACGGCGACGTGCTGGTCGAAGTCAACGACGAGGTCCGCGCCAGCCTGATTCGCGACACGGCGCCCGAGGACCTGGTCGCGGCGGTCGACGACCTCGACCTGGACGACCTGGCCGACATTTTCGACGACCTGCCCGACACGGTCATCAGCGAAGTTCTGCGCAGCCTCGACCGGCAGGACCGCGAACGGCTGGAGTACGTCCTGTCCTACCCGGAGGATTCGGCGGGCGGCCTGATGGACCCGGACGTCCTGACCATCCGGCCGGATGTGAGCCTCGACGTGGTGCTGCGCTACCTGCGCCTGCGTGGCGAATTGCCGGAGGTATTCGATCTGCTCTTCGTCGTCGACCGTCAAGGCCATTATTTGGGCAGCCTCAGGCTCGCCGACCTCCTGACCGGGGACCCGTCCAGCCAGGTGACCGACCTGATGGACACCTCGCTCAAGCCGATACCGGTCGACATGCACGACAGCCAGGTCGCGATGGAATTCGAGCGCCACGACCTGGTCTCGGCCCCGGTCACCGATTCCGGGAATGTGCTGCTCGGCCGGATCACCGTCGACGACGTGGTCGACGTGATCCGCGAGGATGCCGAGCACTCGGTGCTGACGATGGTCGGACTCGACGAGGAAGACGACATGTTCGCCCCGGTCGTGCAGTCGGCGCGCCGCCGCTGGATCTGGCTGGGGGTCAACCTGGTCACCGCGCTGCTGGCCGCCTTGGTGCTGTACGCCTTCGAACCGACCCTGGACCAACTGGTCGCCACCGCGGTGCTGTTCCCGATCGTCATGAGCATGGGCGGCATTGCCGGAACCCAGACGCTGACCCTGATGGTCCGGGGCATGGCCACCGGCCAGGTGAGCGCGCGCAACACCACGGCCCTGCTGCGCAAGGAACTGCTGGTGGGGCTGCTCAACGGCGTCGTCTTTTCGATCATCGTTGCCACGATCGCCATACTCTGGTACGACGACCTGCCGCTGGGCCTGGTCATGGCGGCGGCCATTTTGCTGAATCTGCTCGCGGGCGCGCTGGCGGGCGCCCTGGTGCCCGTGGTGCTGCGGCGCATGTCGATCGATCCCGCCCTCGCCGGCGGCGTCGTCCTGACCACGGTGACCGACGTGATCGGCATCATCGCCTTCATCGGCCTGGCGACCTTCCTGCTGCTCGGCCGCTAAAGGGGAATCAGCTGGAATCAGCTTCCGCCGGGCTTGTCCGCGACCTTGTTCCTGACATAGACGGGCTGCGCCCGGGCCGCCGAAAGCGGCTCATTCTCCTGCAGCCAGCCCAGCGCCAGCCTCGCGACAATCGCCGCGTGGGGCAGCAGCTCCGGGAAACAGGCGACGGCCGCCTGGCCCGCCGCATGCAGCTCGTCGAAGCAGGCAAAGCCGTTGCCGGCCGCTATGTACGGCGGGTCCATGGCATCCAGGATCGCCTCCGGTGGGCCGACGCGTTCCTCGCCGGCGGGTTTCACCAGGCCGTCACGGCCCACCACGAACGCGGCGCTGAACACCTCCTGCATACGGGCGTCCACCGCCACCTGGATGCGATCCGACCCGCCCCCGGCCCGTTCCGCGGCCATCTGCGCCACCGCCGCCAGCGACGACACGGGCACGACCGGCAATCCGGCCGCCCAGGCGAGCCCCTGCACCACCCCGATGCCGATCCTGAGGCTGGTGAAACTGCCCGGACCCCGGCCGAACGCAATGGCGTCGAGCGAAGACAGCGAGACGCCGCCTTCGGCCAGCAGGCCGCGAATCGCCGGCAACAGCAGTTCGGCGTGACGCAGGGGCGCATGCTCGTGGCGCTCCCGCACGTCGTCACCCAGGCGCAGCGCGACCGAACAGGCCTCGGAAGACGTGTCGACGGCCAGCAGGCTAGTCACGAAGGGTCTCCAGAAACAGTTCGAGTTCCTGCCGGTCCGCGGCCGGACCCATGGGCGGCAGGCTTGCCCGGAAAACGCGGCCGTAGGAACGCGTGCGGATCCGCGGGTCGCAGATGACCAACGCGCCCCGGTCGTTCACGTCACGTATCAGCCGGCCGGCGCCCTGCTTCAGGGCGATGACTGCGCGCGGCAGGTAAAGCTGGATGAACGGATTGCCACCGTCGCGCCGCAGCGCATCGCTGCGGGCCTCGATCACCGGGTCGTCGGGCGCCGCGAAGGGCAGCTTGTCGATCACGACCAGCGACAGCGCGGCGCCGATCACGTCGACCCCCTCCCAGAAACTCGCCGTCCCCAGCAGCACGCCCTGGCCCGACTGGCGAAACTGTTCGAGCAGGATGCTGCGCGGCTGCTCGCCCTGAACGAACAGCGGGTAGGGCAGGCGATCGGCCAGCAGTTCGGCCATCTGCCGCAGGGCCCGGTGCGAGGTGAACAACAGGAATGCCCGGCCCCTGCTGGCCCGCACCAGCGGCAGCACGTCGTCGAGCACGGCCCTCAGGAAAGCGGGATCGCGCGGCTCCGGGAGGCTTTCCGGCAGCCACAGCCGGGCATTGGCGCCGTAATCGAACGGCGAATCCAGCTGCAGCGTGGCGGCATCCTCCAGACCCATCTGCCCAACGAAATGCGAAAAATCGTCGCCGACCGCCAGCGTCGCGGACGTGAACAACCAGGCGGCGTCGACTATCTCCCGAAAGGCGTTGAAGACGGACGCCACCTGCAGCGGTGTGATGTTCAGCGCAAACCCGCGCCCGCGCCGTTCGAACCAGCGCACCTCATCGGCCGACGGTGGCGCGTCGAAGCGGTCGAGGCTGAGCCGCAAGCCGTCCAGGCGGTCGATGCAGCCGTCCATGCCGCGCTCGCTCCCGGCCAGTTCCGCGGCGGCGGCGGACAGCGCCTCCGTCGACTGGTCGAGCGCCTGCAGCGACCGCCGCACCGACTCCTCGGCCAGCAGGTCGTTCCAACTACCGCGCTCCGGCAGTCGTTCGGCCAGGTTCAGCTGGGCTTCCTTGAGTTTCTGCAGGCAATCCGCGAGCGGTTCCCTCAGCGTGGCCATGGCGCCCGGCACGCCCGCCGATTCGGCCAGGAAATCGCGGCACAGTTCTTCGACCTGCCGCGACGACAGGGTCTGGCTGAAAAACCGGGAAGCCGTTTCCGGCGCCTGGTGCGCCTCGTCGATCACAAAAGCGGCCGCGCCCGGCAGCACTTCGCCGAAGCCGCTTTGCTTGATGGCCATGTCCGCGAAGAGCAGATGGTGGTTGACCACCACCACGTCGGCTTCCTGGGCCTGGCGCCGGGCCTGCGCCACGAAACAGGCGTCGAACTCGGGACACTCGGAGCCCAGGCAATTGTCGGTCGTGGACGTCACCAGGGGCAGCAGGCCGCTTTCTTCGCTGACCATGCCGGCTATGGACAGGTCGCCGTCGGCCGTGCGCGCGGACCAGTCCTGAACGGCCTCCAGCTCCGCCACGGCCGTGCGGCTCGGCAGGCGCCCTTCGGTGCGCGCCAACTGCATGCGGTGCAGGCAAAGGTAGTTCGCCCGACCCTTCAGCAGCGCGGGCCGCAGGGACACTCCCAATGTCTCTTTCACCAGCGGCAGGTCCTTGAAGAAGAGCTGGTCCTGCAGGGTCTTGGTCCCGGTCGAGATGATGACCCGCTCGCCACTGAGCAGGGCGGGCACCAGGTAGGCGAGCGTCTTGCCGATGCCGGTGCCGGCTTCCACCACCAGCGTATCGTTGCCGGCCAGGGC
>CALKKN010000143.1 GCA_937995275.1 uncultured Lysobacterales bacterium
AGGTTCAGACCGGCGGTAGGGACGACTTCAGCCATAGTGTTGCACCCAGGCCCTGGCCTGCTCCCGGAGCGCCGCCGCCTCGAAATCGGGCAGCGGTTCGTACGGCCCCCGCGCCAGGGCCGACAGGGCAGCGGCGCCCGCGCCGTCGGGCAGTTGCGAGCGGACAAAGGCCACCCATTCTTCACCATGCAGCCGCGCGCAGTCGGCCCGGGGAAAAGCCCGCAGCGCGACGGCGCGGAACAAACGGTTGAGCTCGGCGAGGAACTCCCGCGGCCGGGCTTCGGGATCGAATTCCACATCGAGCCTTCGCAGGGCGCGCAGCCACCGGCGGCGGCGGCGCGCGGCGGTCAGCCGGCGCGCCAGCGAACGCCCCGCCACCAGCAGCGCGAGCAGCACCAGCAAAGCCACCGCCCACCAACCGGGCGCCGGCGGCCACCAGCCGGGGTCGGCGGCGGCATGAATGTCCCGCAGCTGCGCCAGCAGTTGATCGTTACCGGAATTCATCGCCCACGTCGATCCGAGCGCTTCATCGCGTTGTGCCCACGAGCATGCGCAGTTCGCGTCCCAGCACGTCCACGGGGTCGTCGTCCGTGTGCAGCGTCAGCCAACCGCACTGGTGCCTCTGAAACAGGCGCCGCGGCCCGGTGAGGTGCTCCAGCCCCATGGCCTCGTAGCGATTCCTGGAGTTCCGCCGGCCGGTGTCCAGAATGGCGGCCTCCCGGCCATCGGTAATCGGGTACCGGCCGAGTGGCAGGTCGTGCTCCGCCGTGTCCAGCACCTGGCACCCGATGACATCGTTGTGCTGGCGCAACCGCGATAGATGGCGATTGCAGTCGTCGTCCACGCCGAAAAAATCACTCAGCACGATCAGCAGGCTGCCGGGCCGCACCGCATGCCGCACGCGCTCCAGCGCGGTGGACAATGGCGCCGCCTCGTCGGGCCGGGCACGGGCAGGGTCCAGCCATTCCACCAGTCCCTGGATCAGCCGCATCGCGCCGCGCCGGCCGCCCGCCGGGCGCACTTCGCGGTGCCCATCGGGGGCGAACAGGAATCCGCCGATGCGGTCGCCCCGGCGCACCGCCGACCAGGCGATGGCGGCAGCCATTTGGCCCGCCGCCACGGACTTGAGCCGGGTGCGGGTGCCGAAAAACAGGCTGGGGCTCGCATCCACGGCCACCAGGACCGGGCGCTCGCGTTCTTCCTGGAAGACCTTGGTGTGGGGCCGCCCGGTGCGGGCCGTGACCCGCCAGTCCATGTTGCGGATGTCGTCACCGGGCTGGTAATTCCGGGACTCGACGAAGTCGACGCCGCGTCCGCGGAACCGGGACCGGTAAGCCCCGGCCAGCGCCGACGCGGCGGCCTGGCGCATCGGCAGGCGCAGCGAGTGGCAGCGCGGCTGCAGCGCGATCAGTTCCGCAGCCGTCAGGTGTATGCCGTCGCCGGCAGAAGCCTGGCGCGGCGTGGCGGTCACGGTACGGGGACCCGATCCAGCAGACGGTCGAGCAGTTCATCCACCGTGACGCCGTCGGCCTCGGCCTCGTACGACAGCAGCACCCGGTGCCGCATCACGTCGTGGATGACCGCGTGCACGTCGTCCGGCGAAACGTAATCCCGCTGATCCAGCCAGGCCCGGGCCCGCGCGCAGCGGTCGAGGGCGATGGTGGCGCGGGGACTGCCGCCGTAGCTCACCAGCCGGGAGAGTTCACCGTCCCAGCTGCCCGGGTCGCGTGTGGCCAGCACCATCTGGACGATGTACTCCTCGAGCGCCGGGGCCATGTACAGGTCCAGCACCGACCGCTGCGCCCGGAACACCTGTTCCTGCGTGACCAGCACGGGCGCGAGCGGCTTTTCGCCCAGTTCGTCGCGCGCCTGCTGGCGCGCCAGCTCGAGGATTTCGTGCTCGGCCGCGGCGTCCGGGTAGCCGATGGAGACGTGCATCAGGAAACGGTCGAGCTGGGCTTCCGGCAAGGGGTAGGTGCCCTCCTGCTCGATCGGGTTCTGCGTCGCCATGACCAGGAACAGGCGCGGCAACCGGTAGGTGATCCGGCCCACCGTGACCTGGTGTTCGCCCATCGCCTCCAGCAGTGCCGACTGCACTTTGGCCGGGGCTCGGTTGACCTCATCCGCGAGGATAAGGTTATGAAATATCGGCCCCTGCTGGAACAGGAAACTGCCCTCCTGGGGCCGGTAGATCTCGGTGCCGGTCAGGTCGGCCGGCAGCAGGTCGGGCGTGAACTGGATGCGGTGGAAGTCGCCTTCGATGCGGTCGGCGATGACCTTGATGGCCGTGGTCTTCGCCAAACCGGGTGCACCCTCGACCAGCAGGTGGCCATTGCTGAGCAGCGCGATCAGCAGCCGCTCCATCAGCCGCTGCTGGCCGATGATCAGCTCGTTGGCCGCGACGCTGAGCGCCTGGAACGCCTGATGTGCGCTCTCCGTGGGTTCGCCTGCCGGGGCCGTCCTGCCTTCCGCATGTTCCATGGATGGGTCCTGCATGGTGTGGGTAATGGAGCGGGTGTATGTCTTGTTCAACTTTCTACCAGATGGAGCCAAAAACGGCAGTGTCAATGGTCATGGGGCTCCGGGCGATGCAATGTTCGGGTCAGAGTTCCTGCGGATCCACGTCGATGGACCACCGTACCTTCCGCGCGGATTTCAGCGACCACAGCCGCTGCAGCCAGGGATCGATCTGGCCATGCAGCTCGCTGCGGCGCTCAGCCTGCAGCATCAGGTACATTCTCGACCGCCCGCCGACCCGCTCCATGATCGCCGGCATCGGCCCGAACAGACGCGTGGCGCCGGCCGGGAACGCCGCGGCGGCCTGCTGCAGGAACCGTTCCACCTCCGCCCGCTCGTGAGCGTCAGCGCGCAGCAGCGCCTGGTAACCGGCCGGCGGCAGCCCGGCCAGGCGCCGCTCATCCAGCAGCCAGCGGGCATAAGCCTCGTATCCCTCGCGCAGCAGCAATTCCAGCGCCGGGTGTTCCGGATGGAGCGTCTGCAGGATGACCGTCCCGACCCGGTCGCCCCGCCCGGCCCTGCCGGCCACCTGCTGGACGGTCTGGCCCATCCGTTCGAGCGCCCGGTAGTCGGCGCTGTACAGCGCCTGGTCGATGTTGACGATCACGACCAGCGTCATGCCCGGGAAGTGATGCCCCTTCGCGAGCATCTGGGTGCCGACCAGCAGGCAGGGTCCGCCTTCGCGCACGGCCTCGATCTGCCGATCGAGTACGCCCTTGCGCGCCGTTGCGTCGCGGTCGAAACGCAGGATGGGCGTGGTCGGAAACCGCCTTTCGAGGACCTCCTCCAGCTGCTGCGTGCCGGCGCCCGCGCTCATCAGCGCATCGGCCCGGCACTCCGGGCACAGCGCCGGAACCCGGCGTTGGTGGCCGCAATGATGGCAACAGAGGCGACCTGCCGCGCGGTGCCAGGTCAGGTTGGCATCGCAGCGCTCGCAACTCGCGTGCCAGCCACAGGACTGGCACATCAGCACGGGCGCATAACCGCGCCGATTCAGGAACACCATGGCCTGCTCGCCGCGGCCCAGCGCCTCCGCAAGGGCTTCCAGCGAGGCTGCGGCCAGCCCCCCGGCAACCTCCTGGTGGCGGAGGTCGAGGACCCGCCAGGAAGGCAACACCGCCCGCGTGGCGCGCTCACGCAGGCGGTGCCAGTCGTAGCGGCCTTGCATTGCATTGCTGAGCGACTCGAGCGAGGGCGTCGCGCTGCCCAGCACAACCGGAATCTGCAGTTCGGCCGCCCGCTTCACCGCGACGTCCCGCGCCGAATAGCGGAAGCCGTCCTGCTGTTTGAAGGAGGCATCGTGCTCTTCGTCCAGGACGATGAGCCCGAGGCGCGGCAGCGGTGTGAACAGGGCCGAACGCGTGCCCACGACCAGTGCGGCCCGGCCGCGGCGGGCGTCGGCCCAGGCCTGCAGCCGGTCCCCCGCGGCCAGGCCCGAATGCAGCACCGCCGGCTGGAGGCCCAGGCGCAGCCTGAAGCGCCGCAGCAATTGGGGCGTCAGTCCGATCTCCGGCACCAGCACCAGCGCCTGGCCGCCGTCTCCCAGCACCCTTTCCAGCAGCTGCAGGTACACCTCGGTTTTGCCGCTGCCGGTAACGCCGTCCAGCAGGTGACAGCGAAAGCGGCCCAGGTCGTCGCCGACTGCGTCCACCACCCCTCGCTGGTCCGGTGTCAGTTCCGGCCCACGCCGGGGCCGCAGCCGGTCCGGCGGCACAGGTTCGCCCGTTACCCAACCCTCCTCGAGAAGCCTGGCCAGGGTCTTGCGCCACCGGCTGCCAATGTCCGCCAGGCTCTGCTCCGCTGTCGGACCGGCGGCCAGGGCCTGCAGCATGGCGTGCTGAACCGCTGCCCGCCCAGGGCCCTCTTGCAGGCGTTCGCGGCCGGCGCCGGTCAGTCGGTACCGCAGCGGCGGCGCCGGCAGTTCCGTACCAGCCCGGCGCAGCGCCGGCGGGAGCGCGCCGATCACGACCTCTCCGGGCGGGTGCTTGTAGTACTGCCAGCACCACTGCAACAGAGCCAACAGGTGCGCGTCCAGCAGGGCCATATCCGTATCCAGCACCTCGCCGACGGGCAGCAGGCGGTCGGCGGGCAGGTCGCTCCCTTCGGAGTGCGCGACCACCAACCCGACCAGCCTGCGGCGCCCGAAGGGCACCAACACGCGTGCGCCGACGGGCGGGACGGGACCGTCTGTGGGAGTCAGGTAATCGAACAGCCGGGGCACCGGCACCGGCAGCGCGACCTGGATAATGGGCCGGCAACTCATGAGACCCGATTTTACCAGCCGTAACATTCCCCGGAGCTGACCCGATCGCGACTGCGCTAAGATAACGATGCCGCTTAAGGCGTTGGAAAGCAAAAGGGAGATGACTATGAGCATGATGAGCGAATTCCGCGATTTTGCCATGCGCGGAAACGTGGTGGACATGGCCGTTGGTATTGTCATTGGGGGGGCGTTCGGCAAGATCGTATCGTCCTTCGTCAACGACGTGCTGATGCCGCCGATCGGACTGGCGCTGGGGGGCGTCGACTTCTCTGAGCTGGCAGTGACGCTGCAGGAAGCCAGCGGTGACGTCGCTGCGGTAACGCTGAAATACGGTGCGTTCATCCAGACCGTGATCGACTTCATCATAATTGCGTTTGCGATCTTCATGGTCGTCAAGGCCATGAACAATCTGAAGAAAAAAGAAGAGGCAGCGCCGCCGCCCAAACCTTCCGAAGAGGTGACGTTGCTCACCGAAATCCGCGATATGATGAAAAAGGACTAGCGGGGCTGCCCGCTATACACGGGGGGCTGGTTGACCGACCGGCTTCTCGCAACGAAAAAGCCGGCGTGAACGCCGGCTTTTTCGTGACCTGCTTTCGCGCCGCGCTCAGTTCAACTTGGGGTCCTCAGACGGCTGATCGCCCAACTGGACAAAATGCTGCTCCAACAGGCCGGTATCGGATTGCAGGTTCGCCATGTCCGCGACGATCCGGGTGGCCTCCCGCAGCAACAGGTCCGGACCCTCGTCCTCGTCCTCCTGGTCGTCCTCGGCCTCCTCGCCCTCCTCGGCCTCCGCGGCTTCCTCTTCCCCCTCCTGCATGTCAGGGTACTCGCCGCGGTGGGGATCGACGGTATCGGCCAGAACGTTATCCTCGTCCAGCAGGGGGGCGCCGGATGAACGCAGTGCCTTGCGTTTTTCGCGCTTCTCCTCTTCCTCCGTCATCTTCTGCCGGCCGACGGACTCCAGCAGCGACACCTGGATCTCGCTTGCGTGCTCGTTGTAGTCGTCGATATCGCTCATCAGCCAGCTGAATTCCTGGTCGTCGACCACGCGCTTCTGGTAGAGACTGTCGGCGACAGCCACCAGTCGGCTCAAATCGCCGCTGGGATCGTAGCGGGCCGCATCGATACTGGTCCACGGGAGGGCATTTTCGAACGAGCGCTCACCGTACTCCTGCGGATCGCCCGCTGACGGAAAACGGATGTCCGGAACCACCCCTTTGTTCTGGGTGGAACCACCGTTGACGCGGAAGAACTGCGCCATGGTGATCTTCAACTGGCCCATCCCGGGCTTATCCGAAGGCGCATAGTCGTCGAGGTCGAGCAGGCTCTGCACCGTGCCTTTGCCGAAGGTCGGTTCGCCGATGACCACGCCGCGGCCGTAGTCCTGGATCGCGGCGGCGAAAATCTCCGAGGCCGAGGCGCTGTAACGGTTCACCAGCACGGCCAGCGGGCCGTCCCAGGCCATACCGGGGTCGACATCCTCCTCCAGCGAAATGCGGCCGCTCGAATTACGCACCTGCACGACCGGTCCTTTGTCGATGAACAGTCCGGTCAGCGTGGTCGCTTCCAGCAGGGAGCCGCCGCCGTTGTTGCGCAGGTCGACCACGATGCCTTGCACACCCTGGTCCCTGAGTTCGCCGATCAGCCGTTCAACGTCGCGCGTGCTCGAGCGGTAGTCGGGCAGGTTCTGCGCGCGGCCGTTGAAGTCGAGGTAGAACACCGGCAGATCGATGACACCGATCTTGACCGTCTCCCCCTCCTCGCTGCCGGCCTGCCCGGCGGGCACTTCGATGACCTCGGCCTTGGCGGCCTGCTCTTCGAGCTTGACCTCGTTGCGTACGATTTCGATCACCTGGGTCGGCCCGCTCACGCTGGTTTCCTCGGGCAGGATTTCCAGACGCACCACGGTGTCCTTGGGTCCGCGGATCTGGTCCACCACGTCGTCGATCCGCCACCCGATTACGTCAACCAGCTTGCCGTCATTACCCTGGCCCACACCCACGATGCGGTCGCCGGCTTGCAGGCGGCCGTCCTGGTCGGCCGGGCCGCCGGGCACGATCCGGGATATCAGCGTGTACTCGTTTTCCCGGCCCAGCAGCGCGCCGATGCCCTCCAACGAGAGTTTCATCGAGATCTCGAAGTTCTCGGAATTGCGCGGCGACAGGTAGGCGGTGTGCGGCTCGATCGACTGCGCGAAGGCGTTCATGAAAAACTGGAACACGTCCTCGTTGTTCAATTCGTTGATCCGCCGCTCGAGGTTGTCATAGCGCTCGGTCAGCGTCTCGACGATCGCGTCCTCCTCCTTGTCTGTCAGCAGCAGCCGCAGATAGTCGTTCTTGACCCGCTTGCGCCACAACTCGTCGAGTTCGGCCGTGTCCCGGGCCCAGGGTTCGCCCTCGCGGTCGAACTGGTAGAACTCGTCGATGGTGAAGTCGAAGGGCTGTTTGACGCGGTCGCGGGCATAGTCGGCGCGCTGTCGCACGCGGTCCACGTACACATTGAAGATCTCGTAGGCCGACAGCAGGTCCGAATGGCGCAGGGCGTCGTCCATGCCGGTCCGGTAGCGCTCGAACATCTCGACATCCGCGGCCAGGAAGTAAATCCGGTTGGGGTCGAGCAGTTCGAGGTAGTGGTCGAAGATCTCACTCGACAGGTTGTCGTCCAGCCGCGTGCGCTTGTAGTGGTAATTGGTCAGGAAACGCGTCGCGATGTTGCTCGCATAGCGCTGGTCCATCTCCGGCTCCAGGCGCAGCGAGTCGGTCGTATCGACAGCGGCCAGCACCGTGTACGTGGCCAGCAGCAACAGGGCCGGAATCAAATAGCGTTTCACTCTCAAAACTCTCCAAAATCAAATGCAATCGCCCCGATATCCGTTCGGGAACATGGCGGGGCCCCTATTTATGCCTTTTTCAGACCAACTTTACAACGTGCAGGTTCCATTTCACGCGCGCAAAGCGACGAATGGCAGGGATTTCGTGACCACCAGTGGAATCGAAGGAGTCAGACCGGCTCAAACCACTCCCGCGTCGTGCGCGCTCCGGTCGGCGTGGTACGAAGAACGAACCAGGGGGCCCGAAGCGACGTGGCTGAACCCGAGTGCGTAGCCGAACTGCTCCAGGCTCGCGAATTCCTCCGGCGTCCAGTAACGCATGACCGGGTGGTGATGCGGGGTCGGCTGGAGATACTGCCCGATCGTGATCATGTCGACCTGGTGTGCGCGCAGGTCCTGCAGCGCCTCCTCGACCTGGCCGCGATCTTCGCCCAGCCCCAGCATGATCCCTGACTTCGTCGGTATGTCCTGATGCTGCGCCTTGAAGCGCGCCAGCAGGTCCAGCGACCACTCGTAATCGGCGCCGGGGCGGACGTTCCGGTACAAAGCACGGACGGTCTCGAGGTTATGGTTGAACACGTCGGGGGGCGAATTCGCCAGGATCTCCAGGGCCCGTTCGATCTTGTTCCGGCCGCGGAAATCCGGCACCAGGATTTCGATGCGGATCCCCGGGTTCAAAGCGCGCACGCGCTCGATGCAGGTGGCGAAATGCCCCGCTCCGCCGTCGCGCAGATCGTCACGGTCGACCGAGGTGATGACGATGTAGTTCAGATCCATTTCGCGGACGGTGCGCGCCAGATGCTCCGGCTCGTCAGCGTCCGGCGGCAGCGGCCGGCCGTGCGCGACGTCACAGAACGAACAGCGGCGGGTGCAGACTTCGCCGAGAATCATGAACGTCGCCGTGCCCTTGGAGAAACACTCGTGGATGTTCGGGCAGGTGGCTTCCTCGCAAACCGTCACCAGTTCACGCTGACGCAGTTTCGCCTTCAGTTCCTGTACGGCGTTGCCGGCCGGCAGCCGTACCCGGATCCACGGCGGCTTGCGCAGGCGCGGGGCCTGCGGATCGAACCGCGCCGTGTTGCGCGCCATCTTGTCGGCGCCCAGTTCTTTCCTGGCCGCGTCCGCTGGGTTATCCACGCGGACCGGGATGCGGTCGCGCTCACCATTCCGCTTGTTGCCCTGCCCGCTCATGCACTGCCTTCCCGGGCCTCGCCCGCGATGACCTCACTATACTCCAGATGCCCCGCCAGGTTCCGCAGCAGCCGTTCCTCGACCTCTCCGAGGGAGACCTCGGCAAAGGCCGTCAGCTGCGTGACCCGGAGCCCGGCGAATCCGCAGGGATTGATGCGCTGGAACGGTTCGAGGTCCATATCCACGTTGAAGGCCAGACCGTGAAAGGTGCAGCCGCGGCGCACCCGCAACCCCAGCGAGGCGATCTTGTCGCCGTTCACGTAGATGCCGGGGGCCCCTTCGATCCGCTGGCCGTGCACGCGGTAGTGCGCCAGCGTGCGGATGATAGCCTCCTCGATCCGGTGCACGAAGTGGCGCACTCCGATGTTCTTGCGGCGGATATCGATCAACGGATAGGCCACTATCTGACCGGGTCCGTGGTAGGTCACCTGGCCGCCGCGATCGACCTGGATGACAGGAATGTCCCCTGGCGCCAGCACGTGCTCGGCCTTGCCGGCCTGGCCCTGGGTGAAAACGGGTGGGTGCTGGACCAGCCACAGTTCGTCCCGGCTGTCGGCGTCGCGGCCGTCCGTGTACGCCTGCATGCCGCGCCACACCGGCTCGTATTCGGCCAGGCCCAGGCGTCGCACGAACAGGCGGTCCGCCGCGCCGGCCGCCGTTTGGGCAAGGGGTTGATGCGTCACGGCATGGCGGGCGCTTACAGCGCCATCAGGACCTCGACGCAGTCGGTCAGATCCTGGTAGATAGCGTCGAGCTGCTCCTGCGAGCGAGCTTCGACCACGGCGGTGACGGAGACGAAACGGCCGGCCTTGCTGGGCGTCGAGCGAACGGGTTCGCCCGGCCAGAGTTCGGCGTGGTTGCAGACGATGCCGGAGATCAGTTCCTCGAAGCCGTCTCGCTGCCGGCCCATGGCCTTGACCGGGAACCGGCAGGGGAACTCCAGCAGGCTGGGGCTATTCCGCTCCTGGCTCAGTTTCTTCATCCTCGAACATGGCGTCGAACCACAACTTCATGCTGTCCCAGCTGGAGCCGAAAAACCCGGCTTCCTCAACCGGGGCCAGCGTCAGCAGGTCGCGTTCCGCCACCGGCTCCCCATCCAGGCTGACGGCGATCTGGCCGACGATCACCCCGACCTCCAGCGGCGCCGTCAGCTTCGGCTGCATCTGCACCTGTGCCTCCAGGTCGTTGTAGCGGCCGCGGGGAATCGTGACGAACAGTTCATCCCCGATGCCCAGCGGAACCTCTTCGGCCAGCCCCTTCCAAACCCGCGCGCGGGCCAGTTCCTGGCCGGCCTGGTAAAGCTGGACGGTTTCGAAAAAGCGGAACCCGTAATTCAGCAGCGTCTGACTCTCGCTGGCCCGGTTGGCTTCGGAATCGGAGCCCATGACCGCGCTGACTAGGCGCATGCCCTCGCGCTTCGCGGAGGCCGCCAGGCAGTAGCCGGCAGCCTCCGTATGGCCGGTCTTGAGCCCGTCGATGGCGGGATCGCGCCACAACAGGGTGTTGCGGTTGTGTTGCCGGATGTTGTTGAAGGTGAACTCCTTCTCGGAGTACCAGGGGTAGTAGTCCGGAAAATCACGGACGGTCGCCAGGCTCAGGATGGCCACATCGCGCGCCGTGGTGTAATGCTCCGGGTCGGGCAGCCCGGTGGAGTTCACGAAGTTCGTGCCCTGCATGCCAAGCTGCACGGCAAAGTGGTTCATCAGGCTGGCGAAGGCTTCCTCGGTGCCGGCGACGTGCTCGGCCAGCGCGACACTGGAGTCATTGCCCGACTGGATCACCATGCCGCGCAGCAGATCCTCCACGGTGACCTGCATGCCCGGTTCGATGAACATGCGCGAACCACCGGTGCGCCAGGCTTTTTCGGAGACGATTACGGTTTCTTCGAGCGTGATATTGCCTTCCTGCAATTCGCCGAACACCACGTACGCGGTCATCAGTTTGGTGATGCTCGCCGGCTCCACCCGCTGGTCCGCATTGTGCTCCACCAGGACGCGCCCGCTGTTGAAATCCATCAACAGGTAGCTTGCGGCGCCGATCTGCGGCGGGGCTGGCACCGGTGGGGCGGAGGCGCTCGGCGCGGGCACCTGCGCCATGGCGGTCACAACGGCGCACGCGAGGGCAACGGTGAGAAGCTGGAGAATTTTCATATCGCGGAATTGGTTCCGTTTTCCGAGGGTGTCGTCGGTCAGCGCTGAACTCTATGCG
>CALKKN010000144.1 GCA_937995275.1 uncultured Lysobacterales bacterium
TGTTGGTTCCGCCTGTAGGATTTACGATGCATGGTGGCTGGATTTCTGCAGCCAGTAAAGCGCCGTGTATATCCTCGCGTCCAACAGCCGGCCCGCCTCCAGTTGCCGGGCCAGCCAGTCGTCAACCTGCCCCAACGGAACCCGCAGCACCTCGATGGACTCACTGTCATCCCCCCCGCCGGGCCCGGTCGCGTGCAGGTCCGTGGCGAGCACGAACGAGACGCTTTCGTCGCTCATGCCGGCGGAGCTGGGGCAGGTCATCAGCAATTCCAGGTGCCCGGCCGCATAGCCGGTTTCCTCCTCCAACTCCCGGTGGGCCGCGTCGAAGATGGTTTCCTCCGGGTTGCCAAGGTCGCCCACCAGGCCGGCCGGCAGTTCGATCACCGGAGCGTTCACCGGCTTGCGGTATTGCTTGACCAGCAGGATCTCGGCATCGTCGGTGACGGCCATCAGCATCACGACACTGGTGGCGTTGCTGCGGCTGACGAATTCCCAGCCGTCGCGTTCCAGCAGGCTCAGATAGCGGCCCGCGTGGTGGGTTATGTCCTGGCTCATGGGATTCAGCTGCCGGCGAACTGTTAAACTGAGACGATTGTATCGTCACCGGGACCGCGTTCACCAGGTTGGACGGAACCAATGGCAGATTTGCGGCTCAAAAGCCGTCACGACCGCAACAAGAACAGACTCTTTCAGGATCACGACATGCCGACAAAATCCACCGCAGGCGCCGCGCTGGCGCTGTTAGCCCTATCCCTATCCGCATCGCTGAACGCCCAGCAGGCTGCGCCTGCGCCAGGTGGAGCGGAGCCATCGCGCCAGACGGCCGCTGCTCAGAATGCAGCCACGCAACAATCCGGGCTCCTCCCCAGCGAGGACGCGGGTAAGCTCGAGGCGGAGTCCAGACAGGCCTACGAGGACGGCGAATACCTCAGGTTCTACATCGCCAACATGAAGCTGCACAAGATGCTCCCGTACGTGCCCCAGTACATGTACAACATCGTCCGCGCCTGCGCGCTGCTGGAGAAGCCCAACACGGCGTACCATTACATGTTGAAAATGCAGCAGCAGGGCCTGGCCTACAACTTCAACGAGACCGAGGACAGCCAGAACATCCGCAATACCCAGGCTTACGACTACATCAACAACATGATGATCGAAGCAGGCAATCCTGCCGGCGACGGCACCGTTGCGATGACCCTGGCCGGGGACCCGGCCGACTTCCAGGCGATTGCCTGGGACGCCAGCCGCGACCGTTTGCTGGTCGGCACCCTCAACGAAGGCACCGTACTGGCCGCAGACGCCAACGGCAATTCCGAGGTGTTGCTGCAGGCGGATTCGGAGAATGGGCTCTGGTCCGTCAACGGCCTGGCCGTCGACCCGGGCAACAACCGGCTGTGGGTTTCCAGTTCCTCGACGCCGCGTTTTGCCGCTCACTCGGACGCCGACGGCAACCGCAACGCGCTGTTCGAATTCGAGCTCGACTCGCTGGGGCTGGTCGCCCGTCACGACCTGCCGAACGACACGCTCTATCATGAACTGGGCGGCATTTCGGTCAGCGACGACGGGCACGTATACGTCGTCGATAACGTGATGCCGGTAATCTACCGCAAACGTCCGCAGCAGGCAGGCCTCGAGCCCTTCGTGGGCAGCAGAGGGCTGGTGGCCTTCACGGACGTCGCAGTGACGCCCGACAACAGCAGGCTGTACGCTTCCGATCCAGCCACCGGCATTTTCACCGTCGATCTGACGGCGGAGTCCGCGACGATGGTGAGCGGGCCGGAGACTCTCAACCTGGCCGGCATTCAAAGCCTGGAATACGTCGACGACAAACTGTTCATCGTTCAGGCGGGTTTTCGCCCGGAGCGCGTGATGAGGCTCGAGCTCGAACCGAACAGGCTCGCCGTCGCCAACGTCGTTCCAATGGCCATCGCACTCGAGGCCTTTGACTGGCCCGGCGCCGGTACCGTTGCGGACACGGACATCTATTACTTCGCCAACGCAGGCGCAGGGGAAGGCGCCGCCGGCTCCGTCATCATGCGCACCCGCCTGGATGCCGGCAGCGCCACCAATGCAATCGACATAGAGGACTTGCAGAATATGCTCAAACCGCAGGACCAGTAAGGACCGGGACACGACCGGTCGTGCCCGCCCGAAGCCCCGCGTATAATCCGTCTGCATGAGCCTGCCGACCGTTTACCTGGTCGATGCCAGCGTGTACATTTTTCGCGCCTGGTTTTCGATGCCGGACGAGTTCCTCAACGCCGCCGGCCAGCCCACCAATGCGGTTTACGGGTTCTCCGGTTTCCTCTGCAACCTGCTGGAACAGACTGCGGCCGAGCACGTCGCCATCGCCTTCGACGAGTCGCTGACGACGAGCTACCGCATCGAGATCTATCCCGAGTACAAGGCCAACCGCGATCCGGCGCCGGAGGAGCTGAAACGCCAGTTCGGCTGGGCCCGCGCGGTCGCCGAGGCGATGGGATTGAGCTGCTTCGCCGATGCGCGGTACGAGGCCGATGACCTCATCGGAACGCTGGCGGCCTACTGGCAGGAGCGCGGCCATCCCATCTGCGTCGTGACCTCGGACAAGGACCTCGCCCAGCTCATTGGAGAGTCGGACCACTGGTGGGACTTTTCGCGCAACCAGAAACTCAATGCCGCCCAGTTGACCGAGAAGTTCGGTGTGCTGCCGGGGCAGATGGCCGATTACCTGGCGCTGACAGGCGACTCTGTCGACAACATCCCCGGCGTTCCCGGCGTCGGCCCCAAGACGGCCGCGGCGCTGCTGGCGCATTTTGGCGATTTCGACAGTCTCTACGAGCGGCTGGAGGAGGTGCCCGAACTACCGATTCGAGGGGCCAATTCCATCCACCGGAAACTGGCGGACCATCGCGAGGCCGCCGAGCTGGCGCGCCGGCTTACCGTGATTGACACCGCCGTGGAGTCGGCGCTGGCGGCACCCGACCTGCTGCGGACCGAGGTCGACATGGCGCGCCTGAATCGCTTGTTCGACGAACTTTCTTTCGGCGGGATGCTGCGGCAGCGCTGCCTGCAGCTCTGAAGGCCCTTTCAGGCCAACAGCGCCTGGCCCTGCTCGACCCTGCGGCGCAACCGGCTGTTGCGCGGGAAATGGGCCAGCAGGAATTCCATCTGGTCGGCGAGGATGCGGCGTCCCTGCAGGTAAACGTATTCCGCGTGCGTGGGCGTAAACGGAATGGCCAGCAACTGCATGCCTGCCTGCTCGGGGGTGCGCCCGGCCTTGTGATTGTTGCAGCGCTTGCAGGCGGCGACGACGTTGGACCAGAGGTCGGCGCCACCCTGGCTCAGCGGCTTGACATGATCGCGGGACAGCAACGCGTTGGGAAACTGCTCGCCGCAGTACAGACACAGCGACTGGTCCCGCCGGAAGAGGGCCTTGTTGCTCAGCGGTGGCGTGTAGGAGTCGGAAAACAGGTGCGTGTGCGGATGTTGGCCGTGACTGGCGATGATCGCGTTGACGTCGATAAAGCTCTGGGCCCCGCTGAGCGCGTTGATGCCGCCATGGATCCGGTAAAGCGTCCGCCCGAGCGAATAGCTGACCTGGCCCAGTGCGATCAGGCGCACTGCGTCCTGGTAGCCGATCCACTCCAGCGGCATGCCACCGACGTCCGTCCTCAGTACCTGTTGCTGCAGATCCATCGAGACCGCAAGATATTGTGTCGTTGTTACAGTTTGAAGGCTGTATATCCCGTTTTCAGGGAAATGGCAAGGGGCACGGTCAGCTTCCCGGCTACTGCCGGCTGGCACCCGGGCGGGTCGGGTGGTTTACTTCCCCCTGAGAACCTCCGGGCGGCAAGCCGGTCAATACCATCAGTCTCGAATTACCAGGAGTCGACGTGCGCAAGATTTCCAGCCCCTTCCTGAGCCTGGCCGCGGGCTTGTCGCTGCTGTTGTCAGCCGCTGCGGCCCGCGGCGCGCTTCCGGTCGCTGTCAACGGCGACGAACTGCCCTCGCTGGCCCCGGTCCTGGAGCGGGTCACGCCGTCGGTGGTCAACGTCTATACCCAGACCCGGGTCCGCGTGCGCAGCCCGCTGATGGACGACCCGTTTTTCCGGCGGTTTTTCAACATACCCGACGTGCCGCGCGAGCGGATTTCCCAGAGCCTGGGTTCGGGCGTGATCGTCGATGCGGAATCGGGGTACGTGCTAACCAACAACCACGTCATTGTCGGCGCCGACGATATTTCGATCACGCTGGCGGACGGCCGCAGTTTCGAAGCCGAGGTCATCGGCACCGATCCGGACACCGATCTGGCGATGGTCCGCATCAATGCGGACGACCTGCAGGCGCTGCCGTTTGCAGACTCCAACCGGTTGCGCGTGGGCGACTTCGTGGTCGCTGTCGGCAACCCCTTCGGGCTCGGCCAGACGGTGACCTCGGGCATCGTCAGCGCGCTCGGCCGGACCGGCTTCCGCGGCCTGGAGTTCCAGAACTTCATCCAGACCGACGCCTCGATCAACCCCGGCAACTCCGGGGGCGCGCTGATCAATCTGCGCGGCGAACTGGTCGGCATCAACAGCGCGATCTT
>CALKKN010000145.1 GCA_937995275.1 uncultured Lysobacterales bacterium
GACGGCGACTGTACCCTGACTCTGTACGAACCCATCGGCTCCGTCGGCTGGACCGACGACCCCGGGGACGTCTACATCCCGCCGGAGACACCCTGCCCGGGAAAGGGCGGCAACTAGAGCACTTACCAACCGCGAGACACAAAAAAAGCGCCGCACATCGCATGCGGCGCTTGTCTCCGGTATTACTCCAAGATCCCTTCAGCCTTCATGGACGGCGACCGGTTTGCCGAGTACGTCCCGGTCTGCCTCGATGCCCAGCCCCGGCTCGTCCGATGCGCGCATTTGCCCCGCGACCCGTTGCGGCGCGCCGCTCGCGTTGTGCACCGAGACGTAGCTGTTGAAGTCGGTTGCCGAGAAGCGCAGGGGTTCGGGGGTCGAGTGGGCCAGGTGGGCGATCGCCGCGGTGGTGATATCGCCGCCCCAGCTGTCCTCGATTGTCATGGGCAGATTCAGGGTCACGCAGAGGTCGCGAATCTGCCGCGCCTTGGTCAAGCCGCCGACCTTGGAGATTTTCAGGTTGATGACGTCCATCGCCCCATCGGCGTGGCCGCGCAGTAGCGCTGCGACGTCCGTGATGGTTTCGTCGAGAATGAACGGCAGGGCCGTGTGCTGCCGGACAATCAGGCAATGCTCATGGGAGCGGCACGGCTGCTCGATGTAGACATCCCGTTCGTGCACCGCGTTGACGACCCGGATCGCGTCGTCGACGCGCCAGCCCGTATTCGCGTCGGCGACCAGGACTTCACCGTCCGTCAGCAGCTCGGCCACGGCATGGATGCGCGCGATGTCGTCCGCGGGATTGCCGCCGACCTTCAGTTGGAACTTGGTGTAGCCGTCCGCGCGATGCGCCGCGACGTTTTCCGCCATTTCGGCGGCCGGCCGCTGGCTGATGGCCCGGTAGAGTGCAACACTGTCGCCGGACTTGCCGCCGAGCAGCTCGCAGACCGGCTTGCCGCATTCTTTGCCGAACAGGTCCCAGCAGGCCATGTCGATGGCCGATTTGACGTAGGGGTGGCCGAGCAGCGCACGGTCCATCAGCCGATTGATCGGACCGAGCTTCGTTGCATCCTCGCCGATCAGGGCGGCGGACAATTCACCGATCCCGGCGCGGGCGCCGGCTGCGAAAGCCGGAAGATAGAACGGCCCGAGCGGACAGACCTCGCCGAATCCCGAGCGGCCGTCGTCGCTGACCAGCTCGACCACCGTGCTGTCGAACACCTCGACGTACTTGCCCTCCGACCAGGAATAGCGGCCTTCGACCAGCGGCAGGTCGACCTGGTACACGCGGATGGCGGCGATCTTCACCTGCTTGTGCCTCTCCTCTCGTTCATGATGCGCGGCGACCCCGACTGTCGAGCAGTGTGACTCACACGGTGGTCGGGAATCAACAGCGACACCCTGGGCTCGCTGTTGAAGTACCAGGACCACAGCGGCCGCATCCAGGGCAGCGAGGCCCCGCGCCTGCCGGCCGAAGGCGCCCCGGTGCCGCGCGGGTTCGGCCGGCCCTCCTCGGGCAAGCCCTGTAGGACGCATTTCTCAGCATTGCCGGACGTCGACCAAATCAAGGTGTTTGGGGGAGTTGGAATTGAGCAGGCACCCATCGATTTCCTGGTCGGTTTTCCGGACACCGAGAGCAACCCATTCACGCGGCCCCAGGCGCTGCCTTTGGAGAAACTCGAAATCGAGTTCGTAGCCGGGAGCAAGCGGGCAGCCTGTGAAACTCTCGTGACCCCCGAGACCATATGGCTCGTAACCCAGTGTGTTGGTGGTGTTGATGCTGGATGCCTGGAACAGTAGTGACGCGGGGCCCCACCAAACAGAAAGTCAGTGATTCAAGACTGATTCAGGGGCCGGAGGCATCGACTGCTTCCGGCCCCTTTTCACCGCGGTGTCAAGCGCTCAGCCCGTGCCGCCCCTTTTGTGCTCACGTTGAGCAATAATACCGCTTACATCACTCCTCAAGGTCATCCACGATGCCCCGGCGACCCGGGCGTACGGCTTCAGGAAGGTATCGGGGAACGACCTGATCCGCGCGGGGCGGTTTGTGGCCGAGCACGAATATCGTGTCGCTCGTCTGGAAGAAATACTGCCCATCGATGAGGCCGGTAATCGCGATTTCGACCTCACCGCTTGCCACGGCTTGAGCTACCTGCTGACGGTCGAACTTGGCGGTGATATCGGTGATGCCATTATCGTCGTAATCCGAAAACGTCACGGTGCCGGGCTCGGCATACAGCATGGTGTGACCATTGAGGGTCAGCGCCAGGCTATCGGCATCGACGCGATCCGCGCTCACGTACTCGTACAGCTCCAGATGGAGAGTAACGAACTCACCCTGGCTGGCGCGATTGAGCGTGTCGGGTTGGATTTGCGCGCTCGCAACCGCGTCGTAAAGGTAATTCATGCTGACGTGGTTGTGATGGTGGTGATAGCGAAACCACCCCAGCCCTGTATCCTCGGTCTCGTAAGCTAGGGGGATTGAATTTCGCAGCTCTGCCTCGATCCAACCGGTCGCGACGAGTGTGTCGAGTGCGCCTTCCAGAACCAACCCGGCCTGTCCGTCCACGCCGATCACGCGCAGGAGTGGGTGTTCCGCCAGGTAAGCGATGTATAGAGCTGTTCGCCAGATGTCGAGCGCGTACGGTGTTTCCACGCAATGGGAGTCATAATGCAGACAAATTGCGCGGAGACGATTGTCGTCCGAGAAGATCTGGTAGTAGGCGGTATCAATGTCCCGCCCGTCCTCGTGGGTGCCGGGCGGGTGAAAGTACACGCCGAGCGTCAGTAGCGCGGGCGTCGACCCGTCCGCCTCGCTCATGTCACCGAGGGCGAGCGGTTCGAAGTTGCCATATTCCCAATCGGCTGTCTTGCAGGCGACTTTTGCCGTTGCATACTGCACAAGCTGCATCAGATCGCGGCGGATGTAGCTGTAGACCTGGTTCTCCTCGGTTTCAGGGAAGTTCGCCGGGTAATCCGCCCAGCCACCGTCGATCGCGGGGCTGAACTGGACCAGTTCCGCGCAATGGAAAACGTCGCCCACGCAATACGGTGGCGGGAGATCCGTACATTCCGGACCGGGCGCTTCACCGAGAACCATGTCCTCCGGGACATATTTTCGGGCGGACCAGGAACCAGCGTAGTAGACCGGCGGATCGCCATCCAGGTCCGCATAGAAAGTCCCGGAAAGCGCGTCGCCGTCCAGCACGCCCTCGAGTTCGAACAAACCCGGTACGCCAATCGTCACGACCGTTTCGCCGGCGTCTTCTTCGACACTTGCAGGGACATACTCGTCAATCAGGCCCAGTTCGGGCAAGTACATCACCGCCAGCAACCCAAACGGGCTCTCGACAAAATTCATGGAGAAATTCCCGGCGAATTCCCATGGCTCTTCGACTTGCCATTCGCCGTACCACTGACCGGTGATGTCTGGTGGGTCGGCCATAGCCGGATTGCCAATCACAAACACCCAGAGACAAAACAATAGCGCTAATCGTTGTACGATTTGATGTGCCTTCATAGCTTTCAACCTGCCTTGCCAGATTGGCAAAGTTCATGGACATGCTTGTAGACG
>CALKKN010000146.1 GCA_937995275.1 uncultured Lysobacterales bacterium
GGCAATGGTTTCCCCAGCACGGCCCTGGCCGGCGTGGGCGTGATGTTCTATCTGCTCGGCGTGGTGCGCGGCAAGCTGCGGCAGCGGGGCTGGTTCGGCCCGACTCGCCGGGAGCCCAACCTCGCGGCGTTCCTCGACCTGGTCGCGCTGGGCACGGTCGCCGACCTCGTGCCGCTCGACCGCAACAATCGCATTCTGGTGCGGCAGGGCCTGGAACGCATCCGGCGCGGCCTGGCGCGGCCCGGGCTGCTGGCGCTGCTGCGACTCGGCAATCGTGACTACCGCTACGCAGACGCCGCGGACCTGGGCTTCGCGGTGGGGCCACGCCTGAACGCCGCGGGCCGCCTGGAAGACATGGGTGCCGGGATTCGCTGCCTGCTTAGCGAAGACCGCGACGAGGCGGCCCGCCTCGCCGGCGAACTCGACGAATTGAACCGGCATCGCCGCGACCTGCAGGAGGCCATGCAGGCTGAAGCCATGCAGCAGGTGCGAGATCTGTTGTCCGAACTGGAGCACCGGGCGCTGCCGCCGGCGCTGTGCCTGTTCGACAGGTCCTGGCACCAGGGCATCGTCGGCCTGGTGGCGTCGCGCGTTAAGGACGCCGTCCAGCGTCCGGTGGTGGCATTCGCGCCGGAATCCGAAGGCTCCGCCGTACTGAAGGGTTCGGCCCGCTCGGTGCGTGGCCTGCACATACGTGACGTCCTGGCCTGGGTGGATGCGCATCGACCGGGTCTAATGAAGGCGTTCGGCGGACACGCCATGGCTGCCGGTCTGACGCTGGAGGCGGACGGCCTGGAGCCGTTCCGCGAGGCACTGGGCGCGGGCGTCGAGGCCATTCTTGACGGCAGCAAGCTGAATCACGAAATCCTGACCGACGGTGAACTTGGCGGCAGCGACCTCGGCCTGCCGCTGGCGGCTGAGCTGGAAGGGCTGGGTCCCTGGGGACAAAGGTTTCCGGAGCCGTTGTTCGACGGATCGTTCGAGGTCATCGATCGGCGCGTGGTCGGCGGGGCGCACCTGAAAATGGTGGTCCGGCCGCTCGACGGCGGCGAAGCGCTGGATGCCATAGCCTTCAATCGCCTGCCGGACGACCTGCCGGCCGGCGGGCCGGTGCGGTTGCTGTACCGCCTTTCCGTTAATCGCTGGTCCGGCAGCCAGAGCTGCCAGCTGGTCGTGGACCGGATCGTGACCTGAGCGAGTTTCGAGGTCTTCGCCGTTTACGGTTGTCCACGGCCACGATCGCCAGCATACTTTGGCATTATGCATGGGGAAGTGTCATGGACCTGAATCACGCGGTAGTACTGGTAACGGGTGGGGGGCACGGCATCGGGCGGGCTCTGTGCCATGCGCTCGCCACGGCGGGCGCCCGGGTAGCCGTAGCCGACCTGGATTTCGAAGCTGCCACACAGGTCGCCCTGGAGGTGGGGGGGCTGCCCCTGGCGTTAGACGTGACCCGTGAGCAGGACGTGATCGCCGCGATCGAGCACACCGAGTCGGAACTGGGGCTGATCGATGTCTACGTGTCCAACGCCGGCGTGGCGTTCGGCGACGGCCCCGACGGGGCGGCTTCGGCGCCGGACGAACACTGGCGGAGATGTCTGGACGTGCACCTGATGGGGTCGGTGTACGCGGCCCGGGCCATGGTTCCGCGTATGAAGGTGCGCGGCGGTGGCTGCATCGTTATCGTGGCCTCGGCGGCCGGGCTGCTGTGCCAGATCGGCGAGGCCGCCTACACCGCGAGCAAGCATGCCGCCGTCGGGTTTGCCGAATCCCTGGCGATCACCCACGGCGAAGACGGCATACAGGTCTGCCTGGTGTGTCCCCAGGCGGTGGCTACGCGGATGACGGGTTTCGACGACGACGGCCAGGCCCAGGACGCTGACCAGGGCTTCGGCGGTAACGATGTCGATGGAATCCTTAGCGCCGACTACGTCGCGGACTGCATCCTCGCCGGCATCGAGGAGGAACGGTTTCTGGTGCTGCCGCATCCACAGGTGGCGACCTATTTTCAACGAAAGGCGGATGATCACGACCGCTGGATCAGCGGGATGCGCCGCTTTCGCCAGCATTTGTTGGGAGACAGGACATGAATCCATTCGAGATGAATCGTATCGATCTGGGCGGCAGGGTCGCGCTGGTGAACGGGGCGTCCCGCGGCATCGGCGAGGCGATCGCGCGCGGACTGGCGGGCTGCGGCGCCCATGTTGTCCTCAGCAGCCGCAGCGTCGATGGCGTGGAACCGGTGGCGGAGTCCATCCGGTCGGAGGGTGGCGCGGCCTCCGTACGCGCCTGCCATGCCGGCCGGCTGGAGGAAATCGACGCCCTGATCGAATCCATCGACCAGGAATTCGGGCGGCTCGACATACTGATCAACAACGCCGCGACCAATCCGTATTACGGTCCCGCCGGCGACCTGCCGCCCGACGCGTTCGACAAGACCGTCGCGGTCAATCTGAAAGGGCCGTACTTCATGATGTCGCGGGCCGTGCCGCTGATGATCCGGGGCGGCGGCGGCAGCATTGTCAACGTCGCGTCCATCGCGGCTTTGCTGTCCATGGCCGGCCAGGCCGTGTACGCGATGACCAAGGCCGGGCTGGTCAGCCTGACCCGGTCCTTTGCCAGGGAGTACGGACAGAGCGGCGTGCGGGTCAACGCCATTTTGCCCGGGGTGGTCGAGACGCGCTTCGCCAGCGCGCTGGTCGAGGACCCGGGCGTGCAGAAGTGGATCAGGCGCCTGCCCGTGCCCCGGGCCGGCCAGCCGGACGACATGGTGGCCGGCGTGCTGTTCCTGGTCTCCGACCACGCATCCTTCACGACGGGGACATCGCTGGTCATGGACGGCGGTGCGACGCTGGGCTGAACCACCGAGTCCGCGTGGACGGCCGCTAACCGAAGGTCAGGACGACCTTGCCCCGCGCGCGCCGCTCGGTAATCGCGGCGAATGCGTCAGCAAAGCGCTCCAGGGGGTACCGCTCGGTGACGCGCGGCCGGAGCGTGCCTTCGCTCACCATGGCGGACAATTCAGTCATGTTGCTCCGGGCCAGTTCCGTATTCTGCGCGGCCCAGGTGCCCCACCAGACGCCGATGACGTTGGCCTCCTTCAGCAGGGCGATGTTGGCCGGAAATCGGGGAATCACCCCGCTGGCGAACCCGATGACAAGGTAGCGGCCGTGCCAGGCCAGTGAACGGTAGGCCTGTTCTGCCAGCTCCCCACCGACCGGATCGTAAACGACATCGATACCCCGGCCCCCGGTGACCTCCCGGACCGCTTCTCGCAGCGACACGTCGGAGTAGTTGATGGTCTCGTCGGCGCCCACAGCCTCCGCAAACGCAACCTTCTCGGCGCTGCTGGCGCCGGCGATTACGCGAGCGCCCAGCGCCTTGCCGATTTCCACCGCGGAACTGCCCGCCCCGCCGGCCGCGCCCAGCACCAGCAGGGTTTCGCCGGCCCGCAGTTCGGTACTCTGGCGGAAAGCGTGGTACGAGGTCGCGTAGGTGATCGTAAATCCCGCACCCTCCTCGAAGCTCAGGGACGCCGGGAGGGGCAGGCACAGGTCCTGCGCGACCACACATTGCTCCGCGAACCCACCGAGCAGCGGGGTGGCGACGACACGGTCGCCCGCCCGGAACCGGCGGACGCCGTCGCCAACGGCTGTGACGACACCGGCAATCTCGCCGCCCGGAACGAACGGCGGCGGCGTGCGGACCTGGTATTCGCCGCCTACGACGAGCACGTCGGGAAAATTCAGCGCGGCCGCCCTGACCTCGACCAGCACCTGGCCGGCGCCGGGTTGCGGATCCTCGCGTTGTTCGACGGCGAGATTCTCCGGCGGCCCGAACTCATTGCAGACCAGAGCCCTCACGGCTGCGCCTCCGTCCGGCGGAGCGAGGGGGTAGGAGGTTCTTTTTTGGCCCTGAAAACGAGATTCATTTCTATTGCTTTCAATTGATTATTTATCTTTCCTCACAAGATACAACGCCAAGAGATCCGCAACCATCGCGGGCTTGGCCTCGTCCTCGATTTCGACCGTGACCCGGTACTTGACGAGCCACTCGTCCGGCCTCTTCTCTTCGGCCTCGAGGTATTCCAGGTAAGCGCGAACACGGCCGCCCACCCGCACCGGTTGCAGGAACCGGACCCGGTCGGCGCCGTAGTTGATGGCCAGCGCCACGTCGTCCGCGCCCACGCCCAACCCGGCAGTCAGCTGCGGGATCAGCGACAACGTCAGAAAGCCATGTGCGACGGTGCCGCCGAAAGGGGAACGCCTGGCACGATCGCGATCCACGTGGATGAACTGGTGGTCGCCCGTCGTGTCCGCGAATCGATCCACCTGCGCCTGCGTGATCCGGAACCACGCGGAGGGCCCCAGTTTTTTCCCGACCAGGGCAGGGAAATCGGCGGGTCCGCTGCTGGCGCTCATGACAAGGCCGTCGCCTGGCCGTCAGTAACCGCGCAGCCGGGCGTAACGGTCGAGGTGAAAATACCGGTCGCCGTACACCGTTTCGAGGATGCGGCATCGTTTCAGGAAAAAGCCGATGTCAAAATCGTCGGTCATACCGATGCCGCCATGCATCTGGATCGCCT
>CALKKN010000147.1 GCA_937995275.1 uncultured Lysobacterales bacterium
GCACCTGCGGGCCATAGCCATCTATCTCGATCGACAGCCCACCGCTGTCGTCGATGCCCAGCGCGGTTCCCGAACGGAAGCTGCCGTTGTCTTCGATCCGCACCCGCCGGCCCGTCAGCAGGTCGAACCGGCTCCAGGCGCTTCGGAACGGCTCGAAACCCTCCGTTTCGAAGCGCCCCAGGCCGGGCAGCAACTCGTCCAGCAGCATCGCCGTCAGTTCGTTGCGCCCGATATCCCTCCGGGCCGGCGGCAGGTGAGCGGCCAACTCAGTCCAGGGCCGGTCGATGGCGGCGGTCTCCGCCGGGGAAGGCATCCGCACATTGAGGCCGATGCCGATCACCGCCTGTACCGCGTTCCTGCCGCTCGACTGCGACTCCACCAGGATGCCGGCGAGTTTGGATCCCTGCACGAGAATGTCATTCGGCCACTTGATGCCGTGCCCCCGCAGGCCGGCACGCTCGAGCGCAATCGCCACGCAGACGGCAACCGCCAGCGGCAGCGTGGACAGCGGGGCCATGGCGGCCGGGAGCCGCCAGCCCAGGCTCAGGTAGATATTGCCGCCGGCGGGCGAATGCCAGGCGCGTTGCCGGCGGCCTCTGCCCCGTGTCTGGCTCTCGGCCAGCACGACATGCCGGTGCCGGCGGGACGCGGGCAGTCGGTAAAATATGGCGTTCGTGGAGTCCACCTCGTCGAAAATCGTCAGCTCATCGAGCGCGGCCGACGCCAACGGCGCGAGCAAGCCCCGGATGGCGTCCGCCGAAAGCGCGTCTTCGCGGATCGTCGCCACGCGTTGCAATCCGGCCGGGCTGGTTCAGCGGATCCAGTTCCTGATCCGCATGCGCTCGAAGCGGTACTCGCTGCCATTCAGCATGTTGCGGACATTGGAACGATGGGTGAACACCATAAATCCCGCCAGCAGGATCGCGAACAGAACGGTCGGGGCAGGCGCTCCCAGCAGGAGAAACGCGGGGATCATGCTCAGGCCGGCCAGCATCGTCCCCAGCCCGACCCAGCCGGTGATCGTGAGCACGACGAGCCAGGTTATCAGCATCGGAACGATGACCACGGGTTCGATCGCCAGCAACGCACCGATCGCCGTGGCCGCGCCCTTGCCGCCCCGGAAACCGTACCACAGCGGGTAACAGTGCCCCACGACCGCGGCGAAGCCGCAGGCCAGCTGCTGGTAGGGCGCTCCGACCTGGCCGCCCGGCAGCCCGAAGTCGAACAGGGGCAGTCCCCAGGCAGCCAGCGCGCCCTTGCCGACGTCGATGATGACCACGCCGAGCGCGAACCAGAGCCCCTGGGTCCGAAAGGCATTGGTGCCGCCGGCGTTGCCGCTGCCGCTCTCGCGGATGTCGACGTGGCGGATCGCGCCCACGACCATGCTGCCGGAGACAGAGCCCAGCAGGTAGGCCAGCACCACCTTGATCAGCAGGTCGATCATCGATTCCAGATTACCGCAAAACGACCGCGGAAGCTGTACGGCAGGTCAACTGAGAACGCCCGGCTGGGGCGTGAACCCGGCAATCAGGCCGCCCGGGCCGAAATGCACGCCCAGTGCGGGGCCGGCTTCGGCGATGTGACAGGAATGAATGCGGCCGTGCCGCTCGAGGATCGCGTGCCGGGTCGCCTCGGCGCCGGCTTCGTTATTCGCATGGGCGACCAGGACCCGGTACATCGTATCGGACTTCATTCTGCGCACGACCGTGCGCGCCAGCCTGTCGGGATCGGCGCCCATGCCACGGTGGAACCCGGCCAGGGCCATCTTGCCGTCGCGGTTGGCGGTCAATACCGGGTTGAGGTGCAGCAGTCCGAAAATCGTGCGGACCCAGCCCGGCACCCGCCCGCCCTTGACGGCGTAGCTCAGGTCGTCGCAAACGCCCACGACACGGGTCAGGGGGATCGTCTCGCGCACCAGCGCCTCGACTTCGTCCACCGCCATGCCCGCCATGGCCGCCTCGGCCGCCACCGTGGCCACCAGGCCCTCGCCGGCCGTGGCGCTGAGGCTGTCGATGACCCGCACGTCGCCGGCATCCGGCCGCCCGGCGGCCTGCAGGGCCGCGGCGGTGGTGCCGCTCAGTTGCTGGGACAACCCCACCGAGACGACCGAATAGCCGTGCGAAGTCAGCAGCGAATAGACGCGGGCGAAATCCTGGGCGGGCGGCTGCGAGGTCAGCGGCGGTTCCTCTGCCTCGCCGAGCATGCGGTAAAACTCCTCGGCACTCAGGGAGACCCGGTCCAGGTATTCCCGGTCGCCGAAGCTCAGGCGCACCGGGACCATGTGAATTCCGAGGCGCGCGATTTCGTCAGGCGGGATGTCGGCCCCGGAATCGACCACCACGGCCACCTCGCCCGCATGGTCGAGCAGGCCGTGCTGCCGTTCCATGTCGTCGGCTTTCTGCTGTTTGATCGTGCCGAACGCCTCGCAGGCCAGGAACACTTCCGCCGGGTTGTTCACGTGGATGTGTACGCGAACGCGCTGCTGTCCGCCGGCCACCACCAGCGAGCTGGCGTCCAGCTGCTCCAACCGGGCCATCACCGCCTCGCGGTCGATGTGCTCGCCCTCCAGCACACATTCGGTGCAGAATCGATGCTCGCCGACCTCGAAGTCCTGCACGGCCCCGGTCAGGTCAGCCTGGAGGTCGGTGCGCAGCACCGCCACAGCATTTCTGATCTTGCCGCTTTCTGTGAATTCCCAGATGCCCTCCAGCAGGTCCACGAAACCCTGTCCACCCGCGTCGACGACTCCGGCCTGCTTCAGCACGGGCAACTGGTTCGGCGTGTTGGCGAGCGACACCCTCGCCCGCTCCAGACCAAACCGCAACAGGGCACGGATGTCGTGAACACCCACCGCGACCCGTTCGGACAACTCCTTCGAAAAGTCCTCCAGCACGGTCGGCAGCGTGCCCGGCACCGGGCGGGACATGGCGGTCCAGGCAGCCTCCGCCCCTGCCACCGCTGCACGGGCGAAACCTTCGGCGGTCAGCAAGCGCCGTCCCGTCACGCCCTCGCGAAACCCGTGGAAGTACTGCGCCATGATGGCCCCCGAATTGCCGCGGGCACCGTCCAGCGCGGCATCGGCCACGTGTTCCATCAGGTCGTCCACGCGCTCGTCCGGCGAACTCTGCGTCGCTTCCAGGATCGTCTTGAACGAAAACGCCATGTTGGTGCCCGTATCGCCGTCCGGAACCGGGAACACGTTGATGCGGTTGAGGTACTCGCGCCGTTCGAAGACATTTGCGATGCCCGCCGCGAGCGCGCGCAGCAGGCGGGGGGCATCCAGGTAGGCGATGGCGGGGCGGTTATCCGGCATGCGCAGAATTATATGGCGAATCTGCCCCGCAGTTGGCAAAATCCGCTCCCCGGACCGCGGCGCAGTGACTTCTGGGCCATGTTTTGGTGGCATGGAACCTGCATATTTATCTTTGTAACGATCAGGAGAAGCACATGTCATCGGACAACGTCATCAACGAGATTCGCGAATCCCTGAATGGCCGGCCCGGCCAGCCGATCGTCTTCGGTGTGTGCAAGTCGCTGGCCGACCGCACCGGCAAGGAACCCTGGATGTTCCGCCTGGCGGCAATCCTGATCACACTGTTCTGGCCGCTGGCGGGCCTCGCAATTTACATCATCGCGGGCGTAGTCATGCGGGAGACCGAGGAACGCACCCGCAAGTTCTTCTCGGGCCTGCTGATTATCGTCAGGGAGAACGTCGAGAAAGGCGCCGGCTGGCTGCGGGATTGCTGCCATTCATGCAACCGCAGCAGCCATGGGGGCCGGGGCTACTGACCGGCGAAGCGGACCAGGTCCGCCCGGTCAAACGGAAAGTCCAGCTCCTCCCCGGTGTCTGAGCGCTTCAGCACCGGCACCCGCACACCATAATTCCGCTCCAGTTCGGGGTTCCCGTCGATGTCCGCCGGCCGCCACTGCAGGCCGGCGGCTTCGAGCATCTCCGCCACCCGCTCGCACAGGTGGCAGCCCGCCCGCGTATACATTATCAGTGGCTCACGCGATGTCATCTGCGCATTCTGGCAGGTTAGAATCCTCCCTTCGAGACCCGGAAGCTGAAATCCATGGCCGTCAGTGTTTTCGACCTGTTCAAGATCGGCATTGGTCCATCGAGTTCCCACACGGTTGGCCCGATGAAGGCGGCCTGCAGTTTTGCCCGGCGCCTCGAACGGCAGGGCCTGCTGGAAAAGACAGGCCGCGTCCGGGTCAGCCTGTACGGCTCCCTGGCGCACACGGGCCGGGGGCACGGCACGGACAAGGCTGTGATGCTGGGCCTCCAGGGCGAACTGCCGGACCGGATCGACCCGGACCACATCGATCCGGCGCTCGCCGCGATCCGGGAAAGCTCCAGGCTGAGCCTGCTGGGCCGTCATGCGATCGGGTTCCAGGAGAAGGCCGACCTGTTGTTCCGCAAGCGCGAGAGGCTGCCGCATCACCCCAACGGCATGCGCTTCGAAGCCCTGGGCGATCGCGGGGAGGTGCTGGAGCAGCGCGAGTATTATTCCGTCGGCGGCGGCTTCGTGATCAGTCAGGACAAGGCATCGGAGGACCTCATCGTCACCGATGCCACCGAACTTCCCCATCCCTTCGGCACCGGCGATCAGTTGCTGGCCTTCTGTGAACGGCATGGACTGCGCATCGCGGAGATCATGCTGACCAACGAATCCTGCTGGCGGCCGCCTGCCGAAACCCGCCGCCGGTTGCTGAACATTCGGGTGGCCATGCGGCAGTGCATGGAGCGCGGCTTTCGTCAGCAGGGCGTGTTGCCCGGCGGCCTGCGCGTCAACCGCCGTGCCCCGTTGCTGCACCGCGAACTCAGCCGCCAGCGGGCCGGGGCGGACCCGCTGTCCACGCTCGACTGGGTCAACCTGTATGCGCTGGCAGTGAACGAGGAAAACGCTGCCGGCGGCCGCGTGGTGACGGCGCCGACGAACGGCGCCGCGGGCGTGATTCCCGCCGTGCTGCAGTACTACGAGGACTTCGTACCGGGGGCGGACGAAGACGGCGTGATCGAGTTCCTCCTCACTGCCGGCGCCATCGGCATTCTGTATCTGCAGAACGCCTCCATTTCCGGCGCCGAGGTCGGCTGCCAGGGCGAGGTCGGGGTCGCCTGCTCGATGGCGGCCGGCGGCCTGACGGCGGCCATGGGCGGCACCATGCCGCAGGTCGAGAATGCGGCCGAGATCGGCATGGAGCACAACCTCGGGCTGACCTGCGACCCGGTCGGGGGCCTCGTTCAGATTCCGTGCATCGAACGCAACGCCATGGCAGCCGTCAAGGCGATAAATGCCCAACGGATGGCGTTCCGCGGCGATGGCAAGCACCGCGTGTCCCTCGACAAGGTCATCAAGACCATGCGGGAGACCGGCGCCGACATGAAAAGCCACTACAAGGAGACGTCGCGCGGCGGCCTGGCGGTCAACGTCATTGAATGCTGAAGCGCGCCGAAGCGTTCGCCCTGGCGTGCGCTGGATGCGCAGCAATCGGACTGCTGGCCGCGGCCGCTTTCGTGGTACTCTCACGGCAGGGCCGCGCGGACAACCTGCCGGCTCTGGCCGGCCGGGCGCGGCCCCGGTCACTGATTGCCGTCGGCGCACTGATTTTCATGGACACCGGTTTTGACACGCAATAGAACGACATTGGCGGTCCTTCTGCTCGCGGCGACCTTCTTTGCGGGGGCCGTCGGCGCAGCGAACATTTACAAGTACCAGGACGAAGACGGCATCTGGCATTTCACCGACCGGGCGCCGGAATCCGAGGTGGACTTCGAGATCGTCTTCATGGAGCGCGAGCCGGAGCCCCGCATCCGGATGCGGCAGGAAGGGCCGAAGGAAAATCCGGTGTACATCGTGTTCAACGATTTCTGGGGACCGGCTGAGATCGAGCTGAAAGCGCTGGACGCCGTCAATGTTATTTCGGAACCGCCATTGCCGGCCCGGTTCGTCGTGCCCGGGCAGGCGGAACGAACGCTGGTGGGCCTCGGCGCCCTCGATCCCCGGCGCGGTTTCCAGTACCGGCTGTCGATAGCGTCGGTGCCCGGCGCGCCGATCGGCCGGCCGGCCGGGGACATCGTGCTGCTGCCGCCGTTTGCAGCCGGCCAACGCTATGCCGTCAGCCAGGGTTTTCAGGGCGAACGAACGCATACGACGCCGGACAGCGAATACGCCATCGACATCGCCATGCCGGTGGGTACGCCCGTGCTGGCGGCACGCGACGGCAGGGTCATGGACGTCGAGGAGGACTTCAACCGGGGCGGCACCGACCGTACAAAATTCGCCGACAAGGCCAACCATGTCCGGGTTCTGCATGCGGACGGAACCATGGCACTGTACGCCCACCTCGATCTGGCCAGCGTCAACGTGCGCCCCGGGGGGCGGATCCGCGCGGGACAGCAGATCGCCCGTTCCGGCAACACCGGCTTCAGCTCCGGCCCGCACCTCCATTTTGCCGTGCAGGCCAATGTCGGGATGCAGCTGGTCTCCCTGCCCTTCAAGTTCCGGTCCGCCGAGGGAGCGCCGGTGGCCCCGCAGGAGATGCAGGTTCTGGAGGGCCTCGCGGACGGGCGCTGAACCGCTGCGGCGGCCCCGCCACTTCTGTTAGAATGGCGCGCTTTTTCCGTCCCTGCCCCACCCATGACCGAACTCAGCAAAGAACTCGCCCGCCGCAGGACGTTTGCGATCATTTCGCATCCGGACGCCGGCAAGACCACGCTGACCGAAAAGCTGCTGCTGTTCGGCGGCGCCATCCAGATGGCGGGAGCGGTCAAGGCCAAGAAGGCCGCGCGCCACGCCACCTCCGACTGGATGAAGCTGGAACAGGAACGCGGCATCTCGGTAACTTCGTCGGTCATGCAGTTCAAGTACCGGGACCGCGTCGTCAACCTGCTCGACACCCCCGGCCACGCAGATTTCTCCGAAGACACCTACCGCACGCTGACCGCGGTGGATTCGGCGCTGATGGTCATCGACTGCGCCAAGGGCGTCGAGGAGCGCACGATTCGCCTGATGGACGTCTGCCGGATGCGCCAGACACCGATTTTCACGTTCATCAACAAGCTGGACCGCGAGGGCCGCGACCCGCTGGAACTGCTCGACGAGGTGGAATCGGTGCTCGGCATCCAGTGCGCCCCGATCACCTGGCCGATCGGCATGGGCAAACGTCTCAAAGGCGTTTATCACCTGCCGGATGACAACGTGCATCTCTATGAGTCCGGCAAAAATTACGTGACCCAGCAGGCCGAGATCATCGCCGGCATCGACAACCCGGAACTGGACCGTCACCTGGGGCCGGACGCCGGGGAACTGCGCGACGAGATCGAACTGGTCAAGGGCGCCAGCCATTCGTTCGATCCGGCGGCCTATCTCGCCGGCGACCAGACGCCCGTGTTTTTCGGCTCGGCGATCAACAACTTCGGCGTGACCCCCCTGCTGGACGCCTTCGTGGAGCACGCGCCGGCGCCCCGCGCACGGGAAACCGTGGGCCGGGACGTCTCGGCGGACGAATCCGCGCTGACCGGCTTCGTGTTCAAGATCCAGGCGAACATGGACCCCGCGCACCGCGACCGCGTCGCGTTCATGCGTATCTGCTCGGGACGGTTCCAGTCGGGGATGAAGCTGTACCACGTGCGGCTGGCGAAAAACGTCAAAGCCGCAAATGCGCTGACCTTCATGGCCCAGGACCGCGAACACGTCGAGAATGCCTGGCCCGGGGACATCGTCGGCCTGCACAACCGCGGTACGATCAGCATCGGCGACACCTTCACCGAAGGCGAGTCGCTGCAGTTCACCGGCATTCCGCACTTCGCGCCCGAACTGTTCCGCCGCGCGGTGCTGCGCGATCCGCTCAAACTCAAGGCCCTGCAGAAAGGGCTGGCCCAGTTGTCCGAGGAAGGCGCCACCCAGTTTTTCCGGCCCACGGCCAGCAACGACCTGATCCTGGGCGCAGTAGGCATCCTGCAGTTCGATGTCGCCGCCTATCGCCTCAGGAATGAATACGGCGTAGACGCGGTGTTCGAAAATGTCAACGTGCATACCGCGCGCTGGGTCGATTGCGACGATGCACGGATGCTGGCCGATTTCACCCGGCATTTGCAGAATCACCTGGCCGAGGACGGCGCCGGCCAACTGGTTTACCTGGCCCCGACGCGCGTCAGCCTGCAGTTGACCGAGGAACGCTGGCCGGACATCCGCTTCAGCGCTACCCGCGAAACGACGATCTTCGCGGACTGAGCCATGACCTCGCTGCGGCTCGGACTCGCGAAGCTCTTTCCTGACCGGAATCGCCGCAGCATGGTCTGGGGCATCGCCCTGCCGATCATGGGCGGGATGATGTCGCAAAACGTGCTGAACCTGGTCGACATCGGCATGGTCGGCCGGCTCGGCGACAGCGCGCTGGCGGCGACCGGCATCGGCAGTTTCAGCAATTACCTGGCGATCGCGTTCATCATCGGCCTGTCGGCGGGCGTGCAGGCGCTCGCCGCAAGGCGGCTCGGCGAGGGGCGCGATACCGAAACCGCGATCCCGCTGAACGGCGGTTTGATGCTGGCGCTGATCATCGGCATACCGCTGTGCGTGGTGCTGATCCTCGCCACCCCCTGGGCGTTCGAGTTCCTGACGCCCGATCCCGAAGTCCGGGAACTGGGCGTCCCCTACCTGCAGGTCCGCATCGTCAGCATGATGGCGGTCGGCATGAACTTCAGCTTCCGCGGTTACTGGAGCGCCATCCACATGACCGGCGTTTACCTGCGGACGCTGCTGATCATGCACACGATCAACATATTCCTGAACTGGGTGTTGATCTTCGGCAACCTGGGCGCCCCCGAACTGGGAGTTTTCGGCGCGGGGCTGGCCACGACCATTTCGCTTTACATCGGCACGCTGCTGTATTTTGGCTTCGCGCTCAGGCACGCGCAGGACAAAGGTTTCCTGCACGGTGTGCCGTCGCGCAGCACCCTCTGGCAGCAGTTCAAACTGTCACTGCCCAGCAGCCTGCAGCAGCTTTTCTTTGCCGCCGGGCTGGTAACCCTCATGTGGATCGTCGGCCGTATCGGCACCGAGGAGGTGGCGGCCATCAACGTGCTGATGACCTTCCATATCACCGCCATGCTGCCGGCCTTCGGCATCGCGCTCGCCGCGACGACCCTGGTCGGCAACGCGCTGGGGCGCGGCGACGTCGAGGACGCCGCGGCCTGGGGCTGGAACTGCGCGGCGCTGACGGTTGTCTACGGCGTGGCCATGAGCCTGCTGCTGGTGCCGCTGGCGGACCCGATCCTGGGCGTGTTCCTGACCAATGCCGAAACGCGGCAACTGGCCTACCTGCCGATGGTGCTGTGGGCGCTGATGATCGGCTTCGACACCGCCGGCATGGTCCTGATGAACGCGCTGATCGGCGCCGGCGACACGCGCCGCAGCATGTGGATCAGCCTGCTCTGGCAGTGGGTTTTCTTCCTGCCGCTGGCCTGGGTGATCGGCCCGGTCCTGGGCTATGGGCTGATCGGGGTCTGGATCGTGAACGGTATTTACCGCCTCGGCCAGGCGTTCACCTGCGTTACCGCCTGGTCGGGCCGCAAGTGGGCCGGAATCGAGATCTGAGCGGACCCCCGTACCCGCCGGATTGCATTTGCCTGCCGTTTCTAAAGCCGATACTCTGCCCGACACAATAACAGGGGATCGGGAGAGCGCAGCATGATCGGCACCATCGCCTTCGGAGTTTTCGGCCTCGCTGTGCTGCTCAGCGTCGCGCTGGCATTTTCCGACAATCGCCGTGCGATCGACTGGAGGATGGTGGTCAGCGGCGTCGGCCTGCAGCTGTTTTTCGCGGTGTTGGTCATCCTGGTGCCCGGCGGGCGGCAGTTCTTCGAGGCGCTGAGCAGAATTTTCGTGCGCGTCATCAGCTTCTCGCTGGACGGGGCGGCGTTCATCTTCGGGCCGCTTGCCGATCAGTCCAACCTCGGCTTCATCTTCGCGTTTCAGGTGCTGCCGACGATCATCTTCTTCGCCTCGCTGATGGCGGTGCTGTACCACCTCGGCGTCATGCAAAAGGTCGTGCAGGGCATGGCCTGGGTCATGTTCAAGGCTCTGCGCATCAGCGGCGCCGAGTCGCTGTCGGTGGCCGCCAACGTCTTCGTCGGCCAGACCGAGGCGCCCCTGGTGGTGCGGCCCTACATCGCCCGAATGACCGACTCCGAACTGCTGACGATGATGGTGGGCGGCATGGCCACGATCGCCGGCGGCGTGCTGGCGGCCTATATCTCGATGCTGGGCGGCGCCGACGAGGCGGCCCGCGTCTTCTACGCCAAGCACCTGCTGTCGGCCAGCATCATGGCGGCACCGGCGACGATCGTGATCGCCAAGATCCTCAAGCCCGAAACCCAGGAATCGATGACGCGCGGCGAGGTGAAATTGCATGTCGAGAAGACGGCCACCAACGTCATCGAGGCGGCCGCCAACGGGGCCGCCGACGGCTGGCGGCTGGCGCTGAACGTCGGTGCGATGCTGTTGGCCTTCATCGCCCTGATCGCGATGATCGACTATCCGCTCAACTGGCTGGGCGAAATCACCGGTTTCGATTCCGCGACCGGGCGCACGCTCAGCCTGTCGACGCTGCTGGGCTTTGCGCTGTCTCCGCTGGCCTGGGTCATCGGCGTGCCGTGGCAGGACGCGGTTACCGTGGGGGGGCTGATCGGGGAGAAAGTCGTCACCAACGAATTCGTGGCCTACGCGCACCTGACCGAAATCCAGGGGGGGCTGCTGCCCCACTCCGTTTTGATCTCCACCTATGCCCTGTGCGGCTTTGCGAACTTCTCCTCCATCGCGATCCAGATCGGCGGCATCGGCGGACTGGCCCCGGAGCGCCGGCCCGACCTGGCGCGCTTCGGCCTGCGTGCCGTGCTCGGCGGCACGCTGGCGACGATGATGACCGCGACCATTGCCGGTGTCCTGACCTCAGTCGCCTGAGATGTCGGGCAATTCACAGTTCACGCTGTTTCGCCAACGGCGATTCATGCCGTTCTTCATGACCCAGGGCCTCGGCGCCTTCAACGACAACATTTTCAAGAACGCCCTGGCCGCCACACTGGTGTTCGAAGGCAGCCGCCTTGCCGGCATGAACACCGACCAGGTGGTCAATCTCAGCGCGATGCTGTTTATTCTGCCGTTTTTCCTGTTCTCCGCCCTGTTCGGCCAGTTCGCCGACAAGTTCGAAAAGTCGGTGCAGATCCGCCGCATCAAGCTGTTCGAAGTCGTCATCATGCTGCTGGCGACCCTGGGCTTCTGGCTGAACAGTGTACCGGTGCTTCTTTTCGTGCTGTTCCTGCTGGGCCTGCAGTCGACGATCTTCGGACCGATCAAGTACGGAATCCTGCCCCAGATCCTCCGGCAGGAAGAATTGGTTGGCGGCAACGCGCTGATCGAGATGGGCACCTTCGTGGCCATCCTGGCCGGCACTATCGCCGGCCCGCAACTGGCCGGCATCGAGGTCGGCTGGCCCTACTGGGTCAGCGTAGCCTGCCTCGCGGTGGCGGTGGCCGGGTACCTGTTCAGCCGGCGGGTGCCGGCGGCCGCGCCGGTCGCTCCGGAGCTCCGGATCAACTGGAACATCTTCAGTGAGACCGTTCGCAACCTGAAGTTCCTCAACGAAAACCGGGTGGTGCTGAATAGTGTGCTGGGAATCTCCTGGTTCTGGTTCTTCGGGGCCACCTTCCTGGTGCAGATTCCCAGCTATACCCAGAACGTGCTCGGCGGGGACGAGAACCTGATGTCGGCCCTGCTGGGGTTGTTCATCGTCGGCATCAGCACCGGGTCCCTGCTCTGCGAGCGCCTGTCTGGCCGCCAGGTCGAGATCGGCCTGGTGCCGTTTGGCGCGATCGGCCTGACGCTGTTCGGTCTCGACCTGTACTTCGCCTCGCCGGCCGCACCCGCCATCGGCATTACCGTGTCCCAGTTCCTGTCAGACGGGCAGAACTGGCGCATCATCGCAGATCTGCTGCTGATCGGTACGTTCGGCGGTTTTTACATCGTGCCCCTGTATGCGCTGGTGCAGTCGCGTTCGGCGCCGGACCACCGCTCGAGGGTCATCGCCGGGCTCAACATACTGAATGCACTGTTCATGGTGGTCGCCGCCGTCATGGCGATGTTGATCCTGGGCCCCGCCGGCTTGTCGATTCCGGATCTGTTCCTGATTTCCGCCGTACTCAATGCTGTCGTGGCGGTCTATATCTTCACGCTGGTTCCGGAGTTCCTGATGCGGTTCCTGGTGTGGCTGCTGATCCACACCATCTACCGGGTGCGCGTGACGGGCATGGACAACATCCCGGACGAGGGTCCGATCATCGTGGCCAGCAACCACGTGAGCTTCGTGGATCCCCTGATCATCGGGGGCATGATCCGGCGCCCGGTCAACTTCGTCATGTACTACCGGATTTACAACATCCCGCTGCTGAAATTCATTTTCAGGACGGGCAAGGCCATCCCGATCGCCGGGCGCTCAGAAAACCCTGAAATCCTGGAGGCGGCCTACCGGCGTATCCGCGAGGCGCTGGCCTCCGGCAACGTCCTGGGCATCTTTCCCGAGGGGCGCATCACCGAGACCGGTGAGATCCAGCCGTTCAGGGCAGGCCTCGAGAAAGTCGTCGCGCAGGAAAACGTGCCGGTGGTGCCGGTCGCCCTGTGCAACCTGTGGGGTTCCCTGTTCAGCCGCCGTGACCCGCTGCACAAGCGCCGGCCCTACAAGCTGTGGGCAAAGATCGAACTGCGCATCGGGCCGCCGATTCCGCCCGCAGACGCCACCGCCGCCAATGTCGAGGC
>CALKKN010000148.1 GCA_937995275.1 uncultured Lysobacterales bacterium
TCCGGCATCCGGTGGGTGGAACCCGAGACGGTCACCTGGCGTTCCTCCATCGCCTCCAGCAGGGCGGCCTGCACCTTGGCCGGCGCCCGGTTGATTTCGTCGGCCAGCACGATGTTGGCGAAAATCGGGCCCGGCTCGAAGCGGAAGCTCGGTTCCCCCCCCTCGGCGTAAAGCACCTCGCTGCCAGTGATGTCGGAAGGCAGGAGGTCGGGGGTGAACTGGATGCGCGAAAAATCGGCTTCCATGTTTTTCGCCAGACTCTTGACCGCGCGGGTCTTGGCGAGGCCGGGCAGACCCTCCATCAGGATATTGCCGTTCGCCAACAACGCGATCAGCAGGCTCTCCACGACGGACTCCTGGCCGATGATCGATGCCGACATGCGGATCCGCAGGGCTTTGACCGATTCGAGTGGGTTCATGGCTGATGGGCTCGGTGAAAAGGACATGCTACAAAAAAAGTGCCGCCAGCGGGAAACACGCCCATGCCGGCGCCGGGACCGCGAGGGTGTCCGGATTCGCGTCAATCAGCGTGCCGGTGCACGTGACCGCGGTGCACCAGGCCATGAATGATGGTGCCGACGATGACGGCCTGCATGGCGGAGATGACAGTGTCGCCGGCCAGCGGCAGCAGCCGCTCGGAGAATTCGAAGCCCACGATGGTGGCAGCCGCGATCGCGACCAGCGTACCCCACGCCGCGCGCCGCCCGAACACCGGTTCGACGATCAGCCACAGCGTCAGGCCGACGCCGAAGCGGTGCAGGATGATGCCCGCCGCCAGGCCCGGGCTGGCGCTCAGCTCGCTTCCGGCCAGCCCCGCGCCGTCCAGCAGCGCATGCAGGATCAGTCCGGCCAGCGCCACGTACAACGACAGAAGATGCAGGGTCTCCGCGGCACGCCGCACCAGCTTTTCCAGCACCCCGGGCAACAGGTAGCCCAGCAAGACCCAGGCCGGTGCGAAAATCCCGAGGGGCTCGACCAGCTCCGGCAGCAACAGCACCGCCACCAGAATGACCAGCGCCACGACGATAACCCGGTCCAGCGCCCTGGCCACGCGTGTCGAGCGGCTGAGCCACTGGAACAGCAGCGGGCCGGCAAAGAGCGTGATCAGTGACATTAACAGCACGCGGGGCTCCCCGTGTACAGGTTGGACGGCGCGAATACTAGCACAGCCGCCCCGTTCCGAACCCGGCCTTTCGCATGCCGGGAAGGCGTTGTTAGAATGGTTCCCCTGTCACCTCCAGGGAACCTGGTGGACACGAAGACCATAGAATCCATGATCACCCAGCTCTGTGCGGATGCGGCCACCGAGCCCGAATTGCGCGACGTCCTGGCCGTGGTCGCGGAAAGCTGCGGCGCAGACCCGGGCGACGACGACCTCGACCAGGGCGTGCAGTTCGTGATCGCCTACATCGAGCAGGTGCCGTACATGATGAAAGTGGCCTGGACGGCAGCCTGCAACGTCGGCCTCGAGCAGGAGATGCGCCGTATCCTGGAGATGGTCGATTCGTACTGGCGGGAAGGCGACGACATCATCCCCGACGAACTGGGCATCATCGGGCTGCTGGACGATGCCTACTGTTCGATGACGTCCCTGCAGGCGGTATCCGACCACTACCGCCTACAGACCGGCAAACACCTGTTCCCAAACGATCTCAGCGACGCCAACCACGCGATGCGCAGGATCATCGGCGAACCCTACGCCTCGGAACTGGACCGCATCGTGATCCGCACCATGAAGGAAACCGGCCTGGTGGAGACCGTTACCTCGCTGGCCGGCGAGGAGAAACGCCTGAACCTGGCCGCCGACAGCACCATCTGGAACCACGGCCCGGCCGGCCGCATCGATATCACCAGCCTGGCCGCGCTCGGCGTTACCGACGACAGCCCCTAACAACGGATTTGGGGGAGCGGCTCCTACAATTCGGCGAACGCGCGGCGGGTCAGGTTCTCGCATCCGGCATCGGTCACGATGACATTGTCCTCGATCCGGATGCCCCCGAACGGCCTCAGCGCCGCCACCTTCTGCCAGTCGACCATCGAGGCGTCGCGGCCCGCGCGCCAGCCGTCCAGCAGCGAGTCGATAAAATACAGCCCCGGTTCGATCGTCAGAGCGTTGTCGCTTTCGAGTACCCGGGTCAGGCGCAGCGCCGGGTGCCCCTCCGGGCGCGGAACCGGCTGGCGGTCGTTGTCGATCAGCCCGGCGACATCGTGGGTCTGCAGGCCGAGGAAATGCCCCAGCCCGTGCGGGTAGAACACGCCGCTCAGACCGGATTCGACGGCATCGTCGGCCGATATTTTGATGATTCCAGCTTCCTCGAGGACCCCGGCAATCTCGCGGTGTGTCAGCAGGTGCAGTTCCCGGTAGTCCACACCGGCGCGAACCTGCCCGGTGAGGCCCTGCTGGAGGCCGTCCATCGCGGCGATGAGGTCCCCGAACAGGCCGGGCTCACTGGCGTAGCTGCGCGTGATGTCGGACGCGTACGCGTTCACGGTGCAGCCCGCGTCGAGCAGGAAGGACCGCACCTGGGCGGGGGCCTCGCGCTCGCGTGCCTGGTAATGCAGGACGGCGCTGTGCTCGTTGAGGGCGACAATGTTGTTGTAGGGCAACTGCGTATCGGTATGCTCGCAGGCCGCCAGGTAACGCAGGTGTATGCCGAACTCCGATTCGCCTTCACGAAACGCCTGTTCGGCAGCCGCATGGGCCTGCGCGGCCAACCGGGCGGCAGCGTCAATACAGGCCGCTTCGTACGCGGTCTTGCGCGTGCGGGCCAGATGTATACGATCCACCAGGCCGGGCGGATTGACACGCTCTGCTTCAAACTCCCCGCTCAGCGATGGTGAATCGCCGATCGCGGCCACGGATTGCTGCACGACACCTGCCGCCTCCAGGGTGTTTTTCATCGCCTGGCGCCAGTCGGCGGCGTCCTGCACGACCTCGATGCGGAACAGATCCGCCCACCAGGGCTCCGGATCAGCCGGAGGCAGGTACCAGTAATCTTCCGGCTGAAAGTAGAACAGCGTCGGCTGACGGCCCGGCAACACCAGCACGGCGCTGTCCGCGTGCCGCGTCAGCGGCAGCCAGTGCAGAAAGTGGGGATTCGGACGGAAGGCGTACTCGTAGTCGTCCAGGAAACTGTAGATCGGCGTGCCGGAGTGCACCAGCACGCCATCGAACTGCTCGGCCTCGAGGGCTTCCTCCCAGCGCCGCTGGACCTCGGCGACGTGGCCGGCATAAAGGGCTTCATGACGATTGTTCATTGGTCATCCTCGGCCGCCGGAACAGTCCACTGCTCCGCGGCTCTCCGGGGCTTGCCCGGCAGTCGGGCATGTAGTGCCGGCCGCTGCAATCTTGTTACAATGACAGGCTTTGGCGCGGCATCTCCGGCGGGCGCTGGCGTCGGCTACCAACCCGGCCGGACTGCACAGCCGCACTGTAGACGCAGACGATGAGTAAGGCAA
>CALKKN010000149.1 GCA_937995275.1 uncultured Lysobacterales bacterium
CTGAACCGCGTGCAGGAACTCACCAGCATCAGCGACGCCCAGGCCATGGCGAAGCAGCTCGAAAAGGAGAAAAAGCAGTTCGGCGGCATCGAGATCGCCGGCAAGACCCTCGGCGTGGTGGGGTTGGGCGCGATCGGGTCGATGGTGGCCAACGTCGCGCTGGAACTGGGCATGCACGTCGCCGGTTACGACCCTGCGCTCTCGGTGGAAGCAGCCTGGCGGCTGTCCAACCGCGTCGAGAAGGTGGACAGCCTCGATGCGCTGCTGAAAGTTTCCGACTACGTGACGCTGCACGTGCCGTTCATCGAGCAGACCCGGCACCTGATCGACGCCGACGCCCTGCAGCGGTTCAAGCCTGGCGCGCGCCTGCTCAACTTCGCGCGCGAGGAGATCGTCGACGTGGACGCCGTCATCGCCGCACTCGACGCTGGACGCCTTGGGACCTTCATCACCGACTTCCCCGTTCCCGGGCTCCTCGGGCGCAATGACACGCTCCTGTTCCCCCACCTGGGCGCCAGCACGGCGGAGGCCGAGGAGAACTGCTCGGTCATGGCTGCCGAACAGTTGATGGATTTCCTCGACAACGGGAACATCGTGAACTCCGTCAACTATCCGCAGACCCGCATGGCCCGGGACGGCGGTTACCGCATCACGTTCGCCAATGAAAACGTGCCGCGCGTGCTGGGCACCGTGTTGTCCGTGCTGGCGGATCACGACGTCAATGTCATCGACATGGTCAACAAGAGCCTGCACGACATGGCGTACAACATCATCGACGTCGAGTCGGAACCGACGCCGGAGATCATCTCGGCCATCGCCGCGGCGGACGGCGTCATGCACGTGCGAGTCATCTAGCGTCGCCGGTCGGGCGCTGTTAAGGTATCGGGACCCCGCTGCGGCGGGGTCCTTTTTTTGCCACTGTCGCTGCCGCCATGAGCAAACTGCGCCACATCGACCTTCCCGAGAAGGACGCCCCGTTGCGGGCCGACGTCAGCCTGCTGGGTTCCCTGGTGGGCGACGTCCTGGTGGACCAGCACGGCGACGACCTGCTCGAGCGGGTCGAAACCGTGCGCAAAGCCGCGATTCGCCAGCGGGAGGGGAGCCGGTCACGGGGGCCGACCTGGATCAGTTGCTGGCCGGGCTCGCGCCCGCGGACATGATGCAGGTCATCCAGGCGTTCACCACGTACCTGCGGGCTGTGAACCTGGCCGAAAAAGTGCACCGCATCCGCCGGCGCCGGGCCTATCAGCGTGCTGACGCCGGAGCCCAGCGGGGCAGCCTGGACGCCGTTCTGGCCGAACTGAAGGAGCAGGGCCTCGAGCCCGGTGCGGCGGCCGCGGCGATCAACGCGCTGCGCATCCAGCCGGTATTTACGGCCCATCCCACCGAGGCCACCCGGCGCACGATCCAGGAGAAGGAATACGACATCGTGCTGCGCCTGGTCGAGCGTCTCAACCCGGAACTCACCCCGGGCGAGGAGGAACTGGCCCTGAGCCGCATCCGCGCCGCGCTGACTTCCTCCTGGCAGACGCGGCTGGTGCCGCACACGCGGCCGACCGTGGCCGACGAACTGGACAACATCCTCTTCTACCTGACGGGCATTCTCTACCGGGTGACGCCGGTGTATTACGAAGCCGTTCAGCAGGCATTCGAAAAGCACTTCGGCACCGCTCCCGAGGCGTTCCTCGAAGACCTGATCCTGCGATTCGGGTCCTGGGTGGGCGGCGACATGGACGGCAACCCCAATGTTACGGCCCGGACGCTGATGGACACGCTGGCCCAGCAGCGCGCGGTCATCGTCCGGCGATACCTGCCGGAGGTCAGGCGGCTGGCGCGCTACCTGAGCCAGTCCCTGTCCGAGATGCCGGTAACGGCCGCCGTTCTGCAACGGCTGGAACGTTACCGGGAACTGCTGCCGGAAGCGGCCCGGGAGATACCCGAGCGGCACACGGACATGCCCTATCGCAGCCTGCTGAACTTCGTGGCCGGCCGCCTGGAAGCAACGCTGAGGGAGTCTGACGCCGGGTATGCCACTGCTGCGGACTTCGTCGCCGACCTGCGCCTGGTGCGGGACAGCCTGGCCGCCAACAAGGGCGCGCACGCCGGGCTGTTCGGCGTCGACCGCCTGCTGGTCCGCGCCCGTACCTTCGGCTTCCACCTCGTCACGCTGGACGTCAGGCAGGACGCGCTGGTGCATCGTCGGGTGATGCGCGAGCTGCTGGGTTGCCCCGACTGGCTGGACCGCGAACCCGCCAACCGGGCCGGCGTACTGGCGCACCTGCTGGCGACCGACGGCTTGCCGGCGCCCGCCCATGATGCGAGCCTGTCGCCGGAAGCCGAGGAGGCCCTGGCGGTGTTCCGGGCGATATCCTCCGCCCGCCAGGTCTACGGCAGCGCGGCCATCGGGCTGTTCATCATCAGCATGACCCAGGGCGCTGACGACGTGCTGACCGCGCTGGCGCTCGCCGAAATCGCCAATCCGCACACCGGTGCGGCGCGGCGCCTCGATGTCGCACCCCTGTTGGAAACGGTCGACGATCTCGACGCCGGCCCGGATATCCTGCGCGAGTTGCTGGGCTTCGAGGTGTACCGCAAGCATCTCGCCGGCCTCAAGCACCGGCAGGCGGTCATGGTCGGCTACTCGGACAGCAACAAGGACAGCGGCATCGTGGCCTCGCGCTGGGCGCTGTACGAGGCGCAGCGGCAACTGGTCCGGGTGGGGGCCGACGAACATATCGACGTCGTGTTCTTCCACGGCCGGGGCGGCACGGTCAGCCGGGGCGGCGGCAACCTCGTCAACGGCATCCTCGGCGCTCCGCCGGATACCGTGAAAGGATTCCTGCGGCTGACCGAGCAGGGCGAGGTCATCAACCAGAAATACGGCGTCCGTTTCCTGGCCCTGCGCAACCTGGAGCTCGTGACCGGCGCGACGCTGGCGCATACCGTGGGTGGGCGGGTCAGCGGGTTCGACGACGAACAGCGCGCGATACTGGCCTTCATGGCCGACGCCTCGCGGCGCAAATTCCGCGGCGCGGTCTACGGGGACCCACGGTTCCCCGCGTTCTTCCGTGAAATCACCCCGGTGGACGTCATCGAGCGCCTGAACATCGGTTCGCGCCCGGCTTCGCGGCGCTCCGGAGAAGGTATCGAGAACCTCCGGGCCATACCCTGGGTGTTCTCCTGGGCGCAGGTTCGCATCGGCTTTCCCGGGGTCTACGGTTTCGGGACTGCACTGGACAGGGCTATCCGAGAATTCGGATTAGAAAAAATTCGTAACTTATGGAAAAAACAAATTTTCTTTGAAGCCATGATTGGTGATGTCGAGATGGTGCTGGGCAAGTCGGAACTGGGGATAGGCCAGCGGTACGCGAGCCTGGCGAGCCCCGAGCACGCGTACTTCTTCGATGCGATCCGGGAGGAGTTCGATCTCGCCGGGCAGCGCATCCTGGAGTTGAAGGAGCTTGACCGGCTGCTCGACGATCAGCGCGTCTTGCAGCGGAACATCCGCCTACGGAATCCCTACGTGGACCCGCTGCACCTGCTGCAGATCGACCTGCTGGGGCGCTGGCGGGAGGACGGCCGCCGGGACGACGATCTGCTCGAGGCCCTGAAGGCCACGGTCAAGGGTATCGCGCTGGGTATCCAGAACACCGGTTGACCGAACCCCGGCCCAGCCGGCGGGCCGCGGCCGGCGGATCAGCGCCCGCTGAATCGTGCCGGTCGCTTGCCGACGAACGCCGAAACACCCTCCGCGAAATCCTCGGTGCGGCCCGCGTCGCGCTGCAGCCGCCTCTCGCGGTCCAACTGGTCGTCCAGGCCGGAGTCCAGCGCCGCCCAGGCGGACTGGCGGATCATCGACAGCACCCGGGTGGGGCCCTGCGCGAGCTTGCGAGCGAGTTCCAGGGCAACCGCATCGACCTCCTCGTCATCGACCAAGCGGGTGACCAGGCCGGCCTCGAAGGCCTTGTCCGCGGGATACCGCTCGCCGAACAGCATAAGCTCCATGGCCCGGACGCGGCCGATCGTACGCGCCAGCAGGTAGGCGGCGCCGCCGTCGGGCACCAGCCCGATATTGCAGAACGCCTGCAGGAAGTAAGCGCCACGCCCGGCGACAATGGCATCGCCCATCAGCGCGATCGAGCAGCCGACGCCGGCGGCCGCGCCGCGGACGGCCGTGACCAGCGGAACGGGCAGGTCGCGCAGCTTCCGGATCATCGGGTTGAACACGGTGTCGAGGAACTGGCCTATGTCGCGGTCCGGATCGCTGATGTCGATATCGCCCGCCGTCAGGTTGGCGCCGGCCGAAAAAGCCCGGCCGTGGCTGCCCAGTACGACCGCGCGCGCCTCGCTCCCCGCGCGGTCCAGCGCGTCGTTGAGCTCCTGGCCCATGTGTTGGGAGAGCGCGTTGAGAGCGGCCGGGTTGTTGAGAAGCACCACCGCCACGTCGCCGTCGCGGGTATAGTCGATGAACTCGTATTCGCTCATGTCTTTTTCCTGTCAGTCGTTTCGTTAGGGTTCATCCTCCCGCCTTCCGGGCCTGCTGCCAGGCGGTTTCGGCCAGCGTATCGAGGTAGCTGACCAGCTGATCCGCGCGGTCGCTGGAGGCGTTGCCGCGCAGGATACGACCTTTGACGCCGTGGATGATGGCGGCCAGCCGGAACATGTTGAAGGCGAGGTAGAAATCGAGGTCCGGAATGTCATCGCGGCCGGTGTGGCGGCAATAGGCGGCCGTGTAGTCCGCCTCGCCGGGAAGGCTCAGGGCCGCGAAATCGGCCCCGGCCATGCCGGCGGGCAGGCTGGGCGGAATCCGGTAATTCATCAGGTGATAGGTAAAGTCGGCCAGCGGGTGCCCGAGCGTGGAAAGCTCCCAGTCCAGCACCGCGACGACACGCGGCTCGGTCGGGTGGAAAATGAGGTTGTCGCAGCGAAAATCCCCGTGGACGATGCTGGTCGGGCTGTCGTCGTCGGGGATGTTGCGCGGCAGCCACTCGACCAGGCGGTCCATGGCGGCAATGCGCCCGGCTGCCTCGTCCTGCAAATACTGCCTTGACCAGATCGTGATTTGCCGCTCGACAAAATTCCCCGGTTTTCCGTAATTGCCCAGTCCCGCCGCCTCGTAGTCGATCCGGTGCAGCCGTGCGATCGTTTCGCACATCGATTCGTAACAGGCCCGGCGTTCATCGGTCGGCACTTCCGGCAACCTCGGGTCCCAGAAAATCCGCCCGTCCACCATGTCCATCACAAAGAACGGCGTGCCGAGGACCTCGCTGTCCTCGCACAGGCCGTAGGTGCGGGGCACCGGGAAACCGAGCGGCCCCAGTGCCGTCATTATCCGGTATTCACGCTCGACGGCGTGTGCGCCCTTCAGCAGTTTGCCGGGTGGCTTGCGGCGCAGGACGTACTGCCTCCCCGGGGAAGTCAGTTTGAATGTCGGATTGGACTGCCCGCCGGGGAACTTCTCGACCTCGATGGGCCCCTCGAAGCCCTCGACATGCTGCTCCATCCATGCCTCGAGAGGCGCGGCGTCGAATTGGCCGCTCGGTTCGTTCCCCGTAGGCTGGATGACTCTGCCTGGCATCGGGTCGCTGGACTACTGGCCTTGATCGGACATGGCGTCCGCCGTGGCCTTCAGCGTCTGGACGTTGATCACCGGGAAGTACCGGGCCTCCCATTCCGTGCCGCGCATCGCCTTCTTGATCATGCCTTCCAGGTTGGGGCGTTTGGCGTCCGGCTCGCCGGGGCCGATACCGCCGCCGAATTCGACGATCGTGCCGACACCCGCCGACAGCGCCGCGACGAGGTTGGCGTGCCACAGCACCGCGTGGAACAACTGGAAGAACAGGCGTGAGCGAATCGCATCCGGATCGGGATCGTGAAAGCCCCCGGTGAAGTTCGACAACACGCGGATGCCGGGCGCCGCGAAGTCGGCGTCCGCCAGGACATCGCGATAATGCTGCGCGGCGGTCACCATGTAGTAGGTGTGGAACGCCCCCTCGGTTTTGAGCCGGACATAGCGCTTGCGCGGATACTGTTCCGCGACCTCGGCCTCGACCCGCTCGAGGTCCTCGGCCCGGCCGCCGATGACGGTCTGTTCGGGAAGATTGCAGCCGGCCACCGCGCAATGGAACCGTTCGGCCATCGGCCGAATGGTCTCGATATCCAGCGGAAAGGCGGTCATCTCGCCGGTGCCGTGGGTACCCATCAGTTCGCCACGTTGCTGCACCAGCCGCAGCGCGCTTTCGAAGCTGAGCGCTCCGGCGGCGACCAGCGCGGAGTATTCACCCAGGCTGTGGCCGCCCACCAGTGAAGGCTGCAGCCGTCCGCCCGGCAGCTCGCTGAACACCTTGAAGCAGGCAATCGAATGCGTCAGCAGGGCGGGCTGGGTATAGCGGGTCAGGTTGAGCTGTTCCTCCGGGCCGTCAAAGCAGAGCCCCGCCAGGTCGTAGCCGAGCACGTCGCCGGCCTGCTCGTAAATCCGCCGCGCCGCCGGATATTCGTCGCACAGGTCCCGCCCCATGCCCACGTACTGCGAGCCCTGCCCGGGGAATAAGAACAACGTGTTTTGAGCATGCTCAGCCATATTTCCGATTCCTGAAGTTCCCGGCGGATGCACAGCTTAGACAGTGGCCGGCACTCAGGCAAGCCGGTTCAGCCGCTTCTCAGGCCAGCCGTTCGAAGGCTTCCCGCACTTCGGGCGGCGCTTGCACCAGCTCGATCAGCACACCCTCGCCGCCGATGGGCGCTTCCTCGCTGCCCTTGGGGTGGATGAAGCAGATGTCGAACCCGGAGGCGCCCCGGCGGATGCCGCCGGGCGTGAAGCGCACGCCGCGCTCCTCCAGCCAAACCACGGCGGCCGGCAGGTCGTCGATCCACAGGCCCACGTGGTTCAGCGGCGGGCTGTGCACGGCGGGCTTTCTCGCCGGGTCGAGTGGCTGCATCAGGTCGACTTCCACGCGCAGCGGACCGCGGCCCAGCACGGCGATGTCCTCGTCCACGTTCTCGCTTTCGCTGCGGTAGTCGCCGACGACCTTCAGGCCGAAGGTGTCCACCCACAGTTTCCGCAATCGTCCCTTGTCGGCGCCGCCAACGGCGATCTGCTGAATGCCCAGCACCCTGAATGGGCGTTCGTCCATGGTGTGTCACTCCCGGCGGGACCGTGGCCCGCGCTATTGGCGTTTGAGGTATATGTCCAGCAGGCGCTCGGCGGCCGTGGCGGCGGGCAGGCGGCCCTCGGCGGCCGCGGCCTCCAGTTCGGGCAGGTGCTCGCGGACCCGCGGGTCCGCGAGCAGGTCGGCAATCAGGCTGTCCTGCACTTCGGCCCACATCCAGCCGCGCGCCTGCTGCGCGCGCCGATTGTCCAGCTCGCCGCTGGCGCCCAGAGCCTTCTGATGGCGCAGCACGACGTCCCAGGCGTCAGCGATGCCCACGCCACCGATGGACGAGCAGGTGCGGACCTCGACCTGCCAGTGCGCCGAGCGCGGATGCAGCAGGCGCAGCGCGTGGCTGATTTCGGCGGCCGAACGCCCGGCCAGGTTCTCCAGTTCGCCGTCGGCCTTGTTGATCAGGACCAGGTCCGCCAGTTCCATGATGCCGCGTTTGATACCCTGCAGTTCATCACCGCCGCCGGGTTGCAGCAGCAGCACGAACATGTCGGTCATTTCGGCGACTCGGGTTTCGGACTGGCCGACGCCCACGGTTTCGACGATGATCACGTCGAAGCCGGCGGCTTCACAAAGGAGCAGGGCTTCGCGAGTGCGCCGGGCAACGCCGCCCAGCACGCGGCCGGCCGGGGAGGGCCGGATGTAGGCCTCGCGGCGCCTCGACAGGGTCTCCATGCGGGTCTTGTCGCCCAGGATGGACCCGCCGCTGATCGCCGAGGAGGGGTCGACGGTCAGCACGGCCACGCGGTGGCCCTGGTCGATGACGTGATTTCCCAGTGCTTCGATGAACGTCGATTTGCCCACCCCGGGCGCGCCGGAGATGCCGAGCCGGATCGATTGCCCGGTTTGGGGCATCAGGCGTTCGAGCAGTTGTCCGGCGGCACCGCGGTGATCGCGGCGGCTGGACTCGATCAGGGTGATGGCCCGGGCCAGGGCGCGGCGGTCACCGCCCGTCAGCGCTGCGGCCAGCGCTTCGACGTCCGGCGCTCCCTGCGGCCTCGGCTCGGGCGGGGGCATCGTCGCTACTCGAACTCCATGATCGTGTCGCCGACTTCCAGGCTGGCCCCGGCCTCGAAGTTGATCTTCGCCACGATGCCGTTGCGTTCGGCGCGCAGCGTGTTCTCCATTTTCATGGCTTCGAGCACCGCCAGTTCCTCGCCGGCCTTGATTTCCTGGCCCACGGTGACGGCCAGGGACACCAGCAGCCCGGGCATCGGCGACAACAGGTGCCTGGAGGTATCGGGCGGCGCCTTCTCGGGCATGTGCCGCATGAGCTCGGCGGCCCGGGGCGTCAGGATCCGGATTTCGGACTCGGACCCGCCGCGCGCCAAAGTGTAGGCCTGGTGGCGGCGCGCGACCTGGACGTGGACCTCATGGCCATTGATCGTGCCGTTGAACAGGTGCTGTCCGAACTGCCAGTCGCTGCGCACCTCGTAGGTCTTGCCCCCGTAGTTGACACTGTAGGCGCCGTCGTGCGGGACGATGTTGACCGGATGCTGTTCGCCGTCCATCACGATCACCCAGTCGTCGGGGACGCGGCGCTGATGCCCGCGTAGCTGGCCGTCGATCCGCGCGGCCCGGTCGCGGTAAGTCCGCACCATCGCGGCGGCCACGCAGATGATCACGACCGGGTTCTCGTGCGGCAGGTCTGCCGGATGGAAGCCGTCGGGGTACTCCTCCCCGATGGTATGGGTGCTGATCCGGCCCTCGACATAACGCGGATGCGCCATCAGGGCGGACAGGAAGCTCAGGTTGTGCAGCACCCCGCGAATGACGAAGCGATCCAGGGCCGAGCGCATGCGTGCAATGGCCTCTTGGCGGTCGGCGCCGTGGGTGATCAGCTTGGCGATCATCGGGTCGTAGAACATGGACACCTCGCCCCCTTCGAAGACGCCGGTGTCGACCCGGACCCCGTCCTTTTCCTCCGGTGGTCTGAAGTACACCAGACGGCCCGTGGAGGGCAGGAAGTTGCGGAACGGGTCCTCCGCGTAGACGCGGCACTCGATGGACCAGCCGTCGATGCCCACGTCGGCCTGGGTGATGGGCAGCTCCTCGCCGGCGGCGACCCGTATCATCAATTCGACGAGGTCCAGGCCGGTGGTCAGTTCGGTCACCGGGTGCTCGACCTGCAGGCGGGTGTTCATCTCCAGGAAGTAGAAGTTGCGCTGCGGGTCGACGATGAATTCCACGGTACCGGCCGACCGGTAGTTGACGGCCCGTGCCAGGGCCACGGCCTGTTCGCCCATTTGCTGTCGGGTGGCCTCGTCCAGGAAGGGCGAGGGCGCCTCCTCGACGACCTTCTGGTGCCGGCGCTGCAGCGAGCACTCACGTTCGTTCAGGTACAGCACGTTGCCGTGGCTGTCGGCCATGACCTGGATTTCGATGTGGCGCGGTTCCTCGATAAATTTCTCGACCAGGATCCGGTCGTCGCCGAAGCTCGACCGGGCCTCGTTGGCGGCGCGGCCGAAGCCGTCCCGGCACTCCTCGCCGTCGCGGGCGATGCGCATGCCCTTGCCGCCGCCGCCGGCGCTGGCCTTGAGCATGACCGGGTAGCCCAGTTCACTCGCGATTTCGACGGCGTGGGCCGCGTCCCGCACGACGTCGGAATAACCGGGGATGGTGTTCACGTCCGCGTCGGCGGCCAGCCTCTTGGACGTGAGCTTGTCGCCCATGGCCTCGATGGCCCGGATGCCGGGGCCGATGAAAACGATGCCCGCCTCGGTCAGGGCCTTGCAGAAGCTGGCGTTCTCCGACAGGAACCCGTAGCCCGGGTGCACCGCCTGCGCGCCGGTATCCCGGCAGGCCTGGATGATCCGGTCCTGGAGCAGGTAGCTCTGGGTGGAGGGTGACGCGCCGATGTGGACGGCCTCGTCCGCCATGCGTATGTGCAGCGCATCGCGATCGGCGTCCGAGTAGACAGCCACCGTCCTGATGCCCATCCTCCGCGCGGTCTTCAGCACGCGGCAGGCGATCTCGCCGCGGTTGGCGATCAGGATCTTGTCGAACACGTCAGGCCCCTCCCTCGTTCCGCGACGCCGCCCGGCCGTCAGAGCGGGATGTTGTCATGCTTGCGCCACGGGTTGTCGAGCCGCTTCTCGCGCAGCATCGCCAGCGAGCGGCAGATGCGCTTGCGCGTCGCGTGCGGCGCGATCACGTCGTCGATGTAGCCGCGGCTGGCGGCGATGAATGGATTGGCGAATTTCTTCCGGTAATCCCCGGTGTGCCCGGCGAACTCCGCACAAAAGATTTCTGGCAGGAAGATGCCTGGAAAGAGGGTGCGACCCGTGCTAATTGTAGTGACGGATTGGCCAGCTGGCACAATGTCACACAAGTTCGGTGGAGCAATGCAGGCTGCACTTGGCGCTACAAAGGAGGAAATGACACTTGTTCAGATGGCTCCTGAGCGCATTTTC
>CALKKN010000150.1 GCA_937995275.1 uncultured Lysobacterales bacterium
TGGAGGGCGGGTTGCGCGGGTTTGCCTTTTCCTCCGGCATGGCGGCGACGGCCACCATTCTGGAACTTCTGGATTCCGGAGATCACGTGGTCGCCGGGGACGACCTGTACGGCGGGACTTTCCGACTGTTCCATCGCGTGCGTGAACGCTCGGCCGGCCTGAACTTCACGTTCACGCCGCTCGATGAAGAGGGCGCCCTCGAGCGGGCGTTGCGGCCGGAGACGCGGATGGTATGGGTGGAGACGCCCACGAATCCCATGCTGAAGATCGTCGATATCGCGGCCGCGGCCGAGATTGCCCATGCGAACGGGGCGCTGCTGGTCGTCGACAACACTTTTGCAACGCCCATGCTGACCCGTCCGCTCGAACTCGGCGCCGACATCGTCATGCATTCGGCGACCAAGTATCTGGGCGGCCACTCCGATCTCGTGGGTGGCGTCGCCGTGGTGCGCGACGATGTCGAACTGGCGGAACGGCTGTGGTTCCTTCTGAATTCGGCGGGTGCGATACAGGGGCCCTTCGACAGTTTCCTCGCCTTGCGGGGCCTGAAGACGCTGCCGTTGCGGATGCGCGCCCATTGCGACAATGCCCTGGAGCTGGCCCGCTGGCTCCGGCGGCACCCCGCGGTCGCGCGCGTCATCTACCCCGGCCTGTCGCAGCATCCGGCGCACGAACTGGCCATGCAGCAGATGGACGGGCAGGGCGGGGGCATCATCAGCATCGACGTCAAAGGGGGGCTGGCCGCGACGCGCCGCATGCTGGAGCGCTGCCGGCTGTTTTCACTGGCGGAAAGCCTCGGCGGCGTGGAAAGCCTCATCAACCATCCGGCCATCATGACCCATGCCTCGGTGCCGCAGGACACCCGCGACCGGCTCGGCATCAGCGACACCCTGGTGCGGTTGTCGGTCGGCGTGGAGCACGTCGAGGATCTGCAGGCCGACCTGGACCACGCGCTGGCATGAGCCCGCCCCTGTAGGAGCGGCTTCAGCCGCGAATGGGTGTTGGTCGCACGATCGGTGCCAGGTACCCCTTAGCAGGAAACGCTCGAGCCATCCCTGGGCGCTTGTCGGCTGTTCCCGACAGTCCGACATTCCTGATAAGGGGTACCCGGCACCGGCCCCGAGACGGGTTCGAAGCGACAAATCCAAATCGCGGCTCAAGCCGCTCCTACAAATGCTCCGTGACAGGCGCGCAACCGACGATGCCGTCGATCTCGGTCAGCAGGTTTTCGCGGCAGATGTCGCCCTGCAGGTAGATACGCGGAATTGCCGCCGGGGCCTCTGCTTCCAGCGTCCGCCGCGTCAGTTCGTAGTCAGCGGGATCGCGGATGTACACCTTGAGGATGCCGTCGCCGTCCAGCTGGGCGCGGGCGTCGCCCATCAGCCGATGCCCTTCGTCCAGCAGGCTGTGGACGTTGCGCAGCGATTCGCGCAGCTGGTTTGCGACCTGGTTCTCGTGGTGAGTCTGGTGGCCCACGACACTGGCCGTGCCGGAGATCAGGAATTGCCGCGAGCCGTTCAGCGTCAGAATGGTGCCCCGCGAAAACAGCGGGCTGCGCGGACCGTATCGCCGGGGATACCGCCAGGCGCTGACCTGGCGCGGATTCTCCACGTCCAAACCGGGTAGCGCGCCGGCCAGGAAATAGACCTGGAGGGCCGGCTCATCGGGCGCGGTGCCGATCGCGGTGGCCGCCGGCAGGGGCGGGAGATCGCCGGGGTCGATCAACACGGCGTCCGCGCGGCCCAGGCAGAATTGCCGGTACTGCTCCTCGTCACCGGAGCCCTGGTTGATACCCGGGATGTAGTTCCAGATCTTGAGCGGCCACTGGTGTGGCGATTGGCGCAGGTAGGACTGCAGGATGTCGTACGCATCGCGGCTCGCTTCGCGTATGCTGCCCGGGCCGCGCAGGTCCAGGGCAATGTGTCCCATGGTCAGGCGTTCGCCCTGGGCGAAGCGCAGCCGGTCCCAGGTGCCGGACTTGATGGGGCCGTCGCAGCGCCAGACCTCGACGCGCCGCGGTTCGTCGAGCTGCGGCAGGGCGACCGTTACGTGCCGCGGATCGGTGGCGTCGAGGGGGGAGCGGCCGAATTCGAACACGGCCAGTACGTCTTCCGGAGCTTCCAGCCAGCGGTCCGCACCGCCTTCCTGGTAGGCCACCCGTAATGACAGTTGCTGACTCATGGCCCGGCGCCGGTCAGGAGGACAATTCCGGCCGGGCGCGGAAGAGATCCAGCGCCTCGGGGTTGGCGAGGGCGTCGACGTTCGTTACCCGGCGTCCGTGAATGACGTCGCGGACGGCGAGCTCGACGATCTTGCCGCTGATCGTGCGCGGGATATCCGCAACCTGCAGAATCCTGGCCGGTACGTGGCGGGGCGTCGTGTGCTCGCGGATGGTCTTGCGGATCCGGTCCCGCAGTTCATCGTCCATTTCCAGGCCGTCACGCAGGCGGACGAACAGCACCACGCGTTCGTCGCCTTCCCACTCCTGCCCGACACAGATGCTCTCCAGGACCTCGTCGAGCCCTTCGACCTGGCGGTAGATTTCCGCCGTGCCGATACGCACGCCGCCGGGGTTCAGAGTGGCGTCGGAACGGCCCTCGATGACGTACCCGCCGTGTTCGGTTTTCAGGGCGAAATCACCGTGTGCCCAGACGCCGGGAAATTTCTCGAAATAGGCCCCGCGGTAGCGGCTGCCATCGTCGTCGCCCCAGAAGCAGACCGGCATCGACGGAAAGGGCTGAGTACAGCACAGTTCGCCGGTCTCCCCGAGATCGGCCTCGCTGCCGTCCTCGCGCAAGATCGCAACGCGCATCCCCAGCCCGGGGCACTGCAGTTCGCCGCGCCAGACCGGCAGGATGGGGCAGCCGAGCATGAAGCAGGAAACGATGTCGGTGCCCCCCGAAATCGAGGACAGACACAGGTTCTGCTTGATCTCGCGGTACACGTAGTCGAAGCTTTCCGGAGCCAGGGGCGAGCCGGTCGACAGGATCGTGACCAGCGAATTCAGCCGATGCGATTCGCGCGGCCTGAGGCCCGCCTTTTCCCAGGCCGCGATGGCCTTGGCGCCGGTCCCGTACACGGTGACCTCGAATTCGTCGATCAGGTCGAACATCGCGGCCGGCGAGGGGTGGAAGGGAGAACCCTCGTAAAGCACCAGCGTGGCGCCCGCCGCCAGGCCGCTGACCATCCAGTTCCACATCATCCAGCCGCAGGTGGTGAAGTAGCAGAGGCGGTCCTGGCGCCGCAGATCGGTGTGCAGCACGAGTTCCTTGAGGTGCTGGATCAGCGTACCGCCGGCCCCGTGAGTGATGCATTTCGGCACGCCGGTCGTGCCCGAGGAATAGAGGATGTAGACGGGATGATCGAACGGCAGGCGCCGGAAGTCGATTTCGCCCGCCGGGCCCCGCATGAAATCCGCCATCCAGACCGCCCCACGCAGCCGCCCGACATCGGCCTGCGGGTTCACGTAGGGCACCACCACGGTCTTTTCGATGGAGGGAATGGCATCCAGGATGCCACCGACCTTGCCCAGGCAGTGATGGGTCTTGCCGCCATACTGGTAGGCCGCGGCGCAGAACAGGACCTTGGGTGCGATCTGGCCGAGACGGTCGACGACCCCGTCGATTCCGAAATCCGGCGAACAGGAGGACCAGATGCCGCCCAGAGAGGTGGTCGCAAGCATGGCGATGACGGTTTCGGGCAGGTTCGGCAGGTAGCCCGCGACCCGATCGCCCTCGCCGACCCCGGCGGCCGCCAGCGCCGCCGCCGTTCCCGCGACCGCGTCGTACAATTCGCGGTAGCTGTAGCGGGCGGTCTCACCGGTTTCGGACTTGAACAGGATGGCATCCTGGTCATCCCGGTAGCGCAACAGATTTTCGGCGAAGTTCAGGCGCGCGTCGGGAAACCAGCCGGCGCCCCGCATCCGGTCCGGATGCCGGACAACCGTGCTCCCGGGAGTCCCGCGAATCCCGAAAAAATCCCATGCCGCGCGCCAGAATTCGGCCGGCTGCTCGATGGAGAATCGATACAGCGACCCGTAGTCACTGACCTCCGGATCCAGTTCCCGGCGAACCAGATCGATGAACCGCCTGATATTGGCGGTCTGCCGGCGCACCGGCCCCGGCGACCAAATCGGCTCGGTCATGCGCTGCCCCGTCGCGATCAGCCCAGCAGGCTTTCCAGTTCGGGTATCACCTGGAACAGGTCGCCGACGAGCCCGATGTCCGACACCTCGAAGATGGGCGCCTCGGAGTCCTTGTTGACCGCGACGATGGTGCCCGCGTCCTTGATGCCGGTGATGTGCTGGATCGCACCCGAAATGCCGAATGCCATGTACAGGTCGGGCGAAATGATCTTGCCGGTCTGCCCGACCTGCATGTCGTTGGGGCAATAACCCGCGTCGACCGCTGCCCGGGAGGCGCCGACCCCGGCGCCCAGCCGGTCGGCCAGGCCGTATATGAGGCCGAACTTCTCCTCGCTGCCCAGGGCCCTGCCGCCCGAAATGACCCTAACCGCGCTTTGCAGGTCGGGACGCTCACCGCCCTCGGTTTCCAGTCCGACATAACGGGTGTGTTCCGCGGGCGAACTGCTGGCCGCCCGCTGTTCCACGGCGGCAGCGCCGCCGGAACCGGCGGCTTTCCAGCTGGCCGTCCGCACCGTGGCCACCACGGTCCGGTCCGGTGCGCATTCGACGTCGGTAATGGCGTTGCCGGCGTAGATGGGGCGCTTGAAGGAATGGGGGCCGCTGACTTCCATGATGTCGCTGACCTGGTTTACACCGACCAGGGCTGCGATGCGGGGCATCAGGTCCCGGCCGAGCGTGGTCGAAGGCCCCAGTACGTGCGTGTATCCCGAAGCGATCGCGACGGCCTCGGGGGCCCAGTTCACCGCCAATGGGTTGGCCAGGTGTTCGGCTTCCACCGCGATGACCCCGGTTACCGGCTCCAGTTTTGCCGCTTCGGCCGCGACTTCGCCGATGGCGCTGCCGAAAACGGCAATATCGATGTCGCCGCCGATGGCCTGCGCACAGCTAACGCACTTGGCCGTCGCCAGGTTGAGGGTCTGACTGTCATGCTCCGCGATAATCAGTATCCTGCTCATAACAACCCCCGGTTCTTCAGTTCCTGCACCAGCTGTGCGGCGTCATCCACCATGATGCCCTTGGCGCGCTGCGGCGGCGGCGCGCAGTGGGTGACGGAGACATTGCTGCCGGCGTCCACGCCCAGCTCCTCGAGTGTCACGACGTCCAGCGGCTTGCGCTTGGCCTTCATGATGTCGGGCAGCTTGACGAAACGCGGCTCGTTGAGCCGCAGGTCGACCGTGATGACGGCGGGCAGGTCCACGTCGACAATTTCGAGCCCGCTGTCCACTTCGCGGGTGACCCGTGCGCTTGTGCCATTGAGCACCAATTTCGAGGCGAACGTAGCCTGGGGGCGCCCCCACAGCGCGGCCAGCATCTGCCCGGTCTGGCTGTTGTCGTCGTCGATCGCCTGCTTGCCCAGGATGACCAGCCCGGGTTCTTCGCGCTCGACGATCTTGAGGAAAGCCTGGGCCGCGCCCAGCGGCTGCAACTCGGCATCCGTCTTGACCTGGATGGCCCGATCGGCGCCCATGGCCAGGCCGGTGCGCAGTTGCTGCTGGACCGGGTCGCCCCCGATCGACACGACCACCACTTCCTCGGCTTTGCCCGCATCGCGAATGCGCAGCGCTTCCTCCAGCGCGATCTCGTCGAACGGGTTGACGCTCATTTTGACGCCGTCGAGATCGACGCCGCTGCCATCGGGCAGCACGCGCACGCGAACGTTGTAGTCCACCACGCGCTTGATACCAATGAGTATCTTCATGGATTCGGGATCTCCTCTCAACTTACATGTTTTGGTAGTTGGGCCCGCTGCCGCCCTCCGGCGCGACCCAGTTGATGATCTGGTAAGGGTCCTTGATGTCGCAGGTCTTGCAATGCACGCAGTTGGCGGCGTTGATCTGCAGCGCCGTGCCGGCATCATCCTCGACCATCTCGTAGACGTTGGCCGGGCAGAACCGCGTGCAGGGGTTTCCGTATTCGACGGGGCAACGCGTCGTGCAGACATCCGGTTCGAGGATCTGCAGGTGCACGGGCTGGTCCTCGTCGTGCGCCGTGGCGGCGAAATAGACGGACGCCAGGCGGTCGCGGGGGGGCAACTCGCGCTGCACCCAGTGCCGGTCGGGGGGCGTGTATTCGTCCAGTTTCCTGAGCGCGGTGTCATCCGCGTGGATGCGCAGCGTGGTGGGCAGCTTGCCGGCCGTAACGGTCTCGATCGCCGCGCGGAGGAAACCCCGCCAGAAGCCCTTGTAGAAAGCGGGTCGGATGTTGCGGACCTGGTGCAGTTCCTGCACGACCTCCGAGCCGCGCAGCTTTGCGTCGAAGCCCTCCGCGCGGCCCGTATCGGCAATGTGCTCGGCGGCCAGCATGCCGGCCTTCATGGCCTGGTGCGTCCCCTTGATCTTGGGCACGTTGAGCGTGCCGGCGCAGTCGCCGACCAGCAGGGCGCCGGGCATTTCGGTCTTCGGCAGCGACTGGTAGCCGCCCTCGGAAATGGCCCGCGCACCGGATGAGAGGATCTCGCCGCCCTCCAGCATGTCGCGCACCATCGGGTGGTGTTTGAACTGCTGGAAGGCCTCGAACGGCATGAATTCCGGATCGGCGTAGTCCAGGCCGCAGACGAAACCGACGGCGATGCGGTCCTTGTCCATGTGGTAGATGAAGCTGCCGCCGTAGATGCTCTTGTCCAGCGGCCAGCCCGTGGTGTGCTGTACCAGACCCGGGCTGGACTTGCCGGGCTGCACGCGCCACAGTTCCTTCATGCCGATGCCGTAGGTCTGTGGGTCGGAGTGGCGATCGAGCTCGAACCGGCGGATCAACTGTTTGCTGAGGTGACCGCGCACGCCTTCGCACAGCACCGTCACGGGGGCGTGGATCTCGATGCCCTCGACATAACTGTCCCTGGGCTGGCCGTCGCGGCCGACGCCCATGTCGCCGATGATCACCCCGCCGACCGAGCCGTCCTCCCGGAAGTGGATGCCGGCGGCGGCATAGCCGGGAAACAGGTCGACTTCCAGCGCCTCGGCGCGCGTCGCCAGCCAGCCGCACATCGCCCCCAGGGAGACGATGAAGTTGCCGTGGTTCTTCTGTTGCGGGGGGGTGGGCAGGCGGTACCTTTTCGATGGCTTCAACAGCCAGATTTCGTCCCGTTCGACGGGAATGCAGACCGGCGGAGGGTCATCGCGCCAGTCGGGCAGCAACCGATCGAGCGGTTCGGGTTCGATCACGGCGCCGGACAGGATGTGGGCGCCGATTTCAGAACTCTTCTCGATGACCGCGACCATCAGTTCCGGCTTGATCTGCTTCAGGCGAATCGCACAGGACAGGCCGGCCGGACCGGCGCCTACGACGATCACGTCGTATTCCATGATTTCGCGTTCGCCCATGCTGCTCTCCCGCCGGGACGGCATTGCGCCTAAACGTGTCATTATAGCCAAATCCGGGCCGCGGATGGGTGGTGAGTCCGGGCGGAACAACGGGTTCCCGGGGCGCTGGCTGGGGCCGCCGCACCGTTTCGGAGCCCGCGCGAATTCGGCAGCGCCCGGCGGTCCCCGTCGCCGGTCGCAACACGTGCGGCGAATTGTTTTAATATAGCCGCATGATCAATTGCGTACGCCTGCGGTTCGTCGTGCTGGCCCTGATGGTGACCGTCAGCCACGTGGCGCTGGTGAGCCACGTAACGGCCCATTTCGAACCGGCGCTGGAACACTGTGAGCTGTGTGTCAGCCAGGCGCAGCCCCTGGCGGCGATCCCGGCAGACACGCAGTGCGCGATTTCTCCTTCGATCTCCGCTGTGGCCTGGCCGGTGCCCGAGGCCCGTCCCGCCGGTTCGGCATACCCCGCCCCCTATCTGCAACGAGCCCCTCCGCTGTCGTCTTCCTGATTCTGCTTTTCACTACCGGGAGGCGGAGCGCGCCTGCCCGGAAAGCGAATGATTGTATGGAGACGACTGATGACATTACGAAGCGAATACTTGCCGCCGGCCAGGGCCCTTCTGGCCTGCCTGTTGATCGCCTGTCCGCCGGCCTGGGCCGGTGACGGACCGGCAGCGGAAATCGATGTCCTGCGCGAGGAGTTGCGGCAGATGCGGGCCGACTACGAGTCGCGCATCGCGGACCTGGAGGCCCGCCTCGATGCGGCGGAACAGGCTGACGGCCGGTCCGCAGGGACGGGATCGGAACAACCGCCTGCGCCATCCGGCTACGAAGCCGTGATACCGCAGTCGGCCCAGACCGTGACGCTGGCGCGGGACAGTTCGTTCAACCCCGCGATCGGCGTGACGTTCCAGGGACAGGCCTGGGCCTACGACCAGGACCCCGAGGACTATTTCATACCGGGCTTTCCGCTGGGCGGCGAAGCCGGCCCCGCGGCCGAGGGCCTGTCCCTGGCCGAAACCGAGATTACGGTTTCCGCCAACGTGGACGACAAGTTCACGGCGATGCTGACCATGCCGGTTGTCGTCGAGGACGGGGAGGTGGTCGTCGAACTGGAAGAGGCCTGGGTCGAAACCCTGGCGCTGCCCGGCGGCATGGCGCTCCGCATGGGACGTATGTTCTCGGACATCGGCTACCTCAACAAGCGCCATTTCCACTCCTGGGATTTCGCCGATCAGCCGTTGGTCTACCAGGTGTTCCTCGGCAGCCAGTACATTGATGACGGCCTGCAGTTCCGGTGGCTGGCGCCGACCGATTTCTACCTTGAACTCGGGGCCGAACTGCTGCGAGGGGACCGCTACCCGGCCGCCGGCGCAGCCAACTCGGGCCTCGGCAGCAAGACCTTGTTCGCCAGGACGGGCGGTGACATCGGGTTCAGCAACAGTTGGCAGTTCGGCTTGTCCTGGCTGACCGCGGACGCCGTGGACCGCGAGTCGGGCGGGGAGGATGACCCGCTGCTGTTTTCGGGCACGACCGATCTGTTCATCGCGGACTTCGTCTGGAAGTGGGCGCCGAACGGTAACTCGAAGCAGCGGAACTTCAAGTTTCAGGCCGAGTACCTCTGGCGCAACGAGGACGGGTCATACACCACTCCCGACAGCCCGGCCGGCCCCTGGGACCTGGATCAGAGCGGCTGGTACGCCCAGGCGATCTACCAGCCATTTCCGCGTTGGCGCTTCGGCGCGCGCGTCGAGCAACTGTCCGGCGACACACCCGGTCCGGAGTGGCTCGATACGCCCCTGTATCCACAGGGCGGCGATCCGCGGCGGTACAGCTTGATGGCCGACTGGTCCAACAGTGAATTCAGCCGCCTGAGGTTCCAGTACAATCATGATCGCGCAAGCCTCGAAGACGACAATCAGTTTGGCCTGCAATACATTTTCAGCATCGGCGCGCACGGCGCCCACACATTTTGAGGAGGCGGCAGGATCATGAAGACAATGCGATTCGCCCTGGTGCTGTGGTTGCTGTCGCTGCCGCTGGGGGCGGCGGCCGAACTGCGCGTGTTCGCGTGTGAGCCCGAGTGGTCGGAACTGGCTGCGGCGATCGGCGGCGACCGGGTTAATGCCGCGAGCGCGACCCATGCGCTGCAGGACCCCCATTATCTCGAAGCGCGGCCAAGCCTGATATCGAAGGTGCGGAAGGCCGACCTCGTCGTCTGCAGCGGCGCCCAGCTGGAAATCGGCTGGCTGCCGATGCTACTGACCAAGGCCAATAACCCCCGGGTCCTGCCCGGCAGACCCGGCTTCCTCGAGGCCAGCACCGTCGTGCGTCGCCTGGCTGTCCCGGACACCGTCGACCGGGCCCAGGGGGACATGCATCCGCAGGGTAACCCGCACATCCAGATGAATCCCCACAACATCGCCCTTGTGGCTCGCGCCCTGGGTGACAGGATGGCCGAACTCGATCCGGACAACGCGGCCGCCTACGCCGACGGCACGGCGGCGTTCCTCGAACGCTGGAACGCGGCCATCGTGGGCTGGGAGGCGCGCGCCGCCCCCCTGAACGGCAGACGGGTGGTTTGCCATCACACGTCCTGGGTCTACCTCGAGGACTGGCTGAAGCTGGAGGAAGTCGCCACGCTGGAACCGGTGCCCGGCATACCGCCGACCGCGACCCATCTG